>CAJQSP010000058.1 GCA_905614375.1 uncultured Dehalococcoidales bacterium
CATCTCTGCCCTTGATCGTTTGTCTGCGACCAAGCCGCGATCTGGTTCACGATCTAATGTCCAGGCTAAATTTGAAACTGCTTACAGCGCGTCAGGCGGAGATCCAGAAGATATTTACGTTCACGAGGTCTACGACGCGGTCAACATGATAGCGACCGCTGTGATCGCCAACCCTGTGGGTGATATCAAGTGGACTCTTGCAGGTATTGGCAATAACTATTCCGGTGCCAGTGGGCTGCAGACGTTTGACGCGAACGGGGATGTGCCTGGTGCAGGCTACTCGATTTGTAAATTCATGGTATCGGGAGGAAAGACAACCTTTTCATGTCCTCAGATATGGACTGAGGAGGCCGGTATTACTGGTGCAGATTTTAATGGTGACGTGGTAAAAATCGGGCTACTTAGCCCTCGAACAGGTCCAATAGCTGTTTACTCGTCTGGTTTTGAGATCGCTGCGGGTATTGCAATTGATGCACTCAATGCTATCGATCCTGAAAATCACCGATTCCAATTGATCACTGCTGATTCCGGCTGCGATGGAAGGCTTGCAGCCTTGGCCGCTCAGATTCTTATTGACTCGGGCGCAGAAGGAATATCAGGTGCAGCATGCTCGGGTGCGACTCTCGGTGCCATATCTGTTGCATCAGATGCAGGAGTGCCGATGGTTTCATATGCCAGCACATCTCCTGCATTAACAACCGTTGATGACAGCGACCACCTTTTCAGAGTTGTACCTGCAGATGACCTGCAGGCTCGTGCTCTGGTGGATATCGTCAAGGCCAATGATTCGAGTAATCCTGCGGTTTTGTATATGAGTAATGACTATGGTGTTGGACTGGCGGATTTTTTTGAGTCTGCATGGAAACCCGAGGCCTTGTGCACTTCGTTCAGTTACGACCCGGCACAAGGTGCCTACGACGCTGCAGCAATGGCGGGATTGGTTATAGATGCGGGGTGTGATTCGGTAATTATGGTGTCCTACGCTACCGATGGAGCCTGGATCGCCGAAGAACTGCAGCAACAGGGCTTTAAGGGTCACAGATTTGGGGCAGATACCGTCGCTGACGCAGGGTTTATTGACGCATCAGTTGATCCGAGCACGTTGGATGGAATTATTGCGACAAGGCCGCGACAAGCCGAGGACTCTGAGCAGAAAAGCCTGTTTGAGTCAGCATGGAGCAAGGCAGGGGGACCTGCAGGGGCACTATACACGCATGAGACGTACGACTCGGTCTTGTTGATTGGTATGGCTTTATTGTCGACGGAATCTGATGCAGCAGCAGCAGTTGCAAAAGCAGGTATTGGATTTGATGGGGCATCCGGGAAACACACGTTTGACATGGCAGGTGACGTTATCGGCAACGGATATGACGTTTGCTCGTTTAGTTATACGGCGCCATCAGCCTCTTTCGGCTGCTCACAGTTCTGGACTGTAGCCGACGGGCTTTCTGATTTGCCCTAGGCAAAAACTGACGTCGTTTTACCGAGATCCTTCGCTTCCAGTGAACTCTGGTTCAACGCGGTCCTACAACTTTCTCAGGCCCGCTGCTTTCTTTTTCGCATTGCATGTGAGTGTCCAACAAGTAGTAGTGGCGAGAGGATGACCCCAATAATTCCGAGGAGCCTGCGTCCTTGTGCATCAGACGAGTAGGAGTCCAACTTTGGAGCAGGCTTCGGGTCCTCAGTTATCTTCCTGTCTTCGGTTTTCGGGAGTAGTTTTGTAGCCCTTATTGCAGTGGGTGTCGGTGCAGCCGTCGGGGTGGGTGCAGGTACCGGTGCAACCTGCGGAACTGCAGTCGGTGCGGTAGGTACCGGTGTGTTTGCAACGGGAGGCGGTACTGGCTTAGACCTCCCTGCAGAAGAGTCCTCTTCCTCTCCATTGATTCTTAAAGGCAGGTTGGATATAAGGCCTTCTACGGTGTCTCCGGAGACAGCCAGTGCACCGGCGATATCCTCGTCTGAAGCACCTTCCTGGATGAGGTTGGTGACTACCATTCCTACAAGTGATTCCGATGCGGATGTTCTTGCCTTTGCGACGTATGCCTTCACCAACTTCACAGAGACGGCAATCTTACCTGCGATGTCCTCAGTGGTGGCTCCTGCCTGGACGAGGTTAGATACGGCCATTGAGCGTAACTTGTCTGCAGGTGCGACCCAGAGCTGGATGGGCCTTCTGGAAGGAGGTTTCGTTGCTATCGGAGTGGCGGTAGATGGTATCGGTGTAGCAGTCGGTGGAACAGGTGTAGCTGTCGGTGGCACAGGTGTAGCTGTCGGTGGCACAGGTGTAGCTGTCGGTGGCACAGGTGTAGCAGTCGGTGGAACAGGTGTTGCAGTAGGAGGAACAGGTGTAGCAGTCGGAGGCACAGGCGTAGCAGTTGGTGGTACCGGCGTTGCGGTTGGCGGAGGAGGTGGTACCGGCGTAGCTGTTGGTGGAACAGGTGTAGCCGTTGGTGGAACAGGTGTAGCCGTTGGTGGAACTGGTGTAGCCGTTGGTGGAACTGGAGTTGGCGTCGGAGTTGGCGTTGGCGTTGGAGTCGGAGTTGGCGTTGGAGTCGGAGTTGGAACTGCCACAGATCCCCAGTTCGGTGCGTGGTCTTTCGAGCCGGCAGAGAGTTGGGTCTGGTTGGAGCCGTCTGCGTCCATCACCCAAATGTCTCCTTCATTGTATGTTTCCCTTCTTAGATATGTGATCTTTGTCCCGTCGGGAGACCAGCTTGGGCTTATTTCACTGCGATTCTCACATGGGTGGCATGTGCGAATGGTGTTGGTGAGGTTCGTCTGGTTGGACCCGTCTGCGTCCATTACGAAAACCTCTGCTGCCCACTCCGAAACCCCTGCGCGCAACGATAGAGAAAAGAATCTTCGAGCCGTCAGGAGACCAAGAGGGGGAGCCTGCAGTGCCGCCGTTGGGAGAGATCTGGATCTGGTTGGCCCCGTCTGAGTCCATCACCCAGATCTCGCTGGATTTACTAAAGACAATCTTCGAGCCGTCCGGAGACCAAGATGGCGAGTGGTAAGAGCCTACGCCATTCGTGAGATTCGTCTGGTTGGATCCGTTTGCGTCCATTACGAAGATGTCACCATTTTGTCCAGCGCCACCAAAATATCCCCTTCCAGCGGATCTAAAGACAATCTTTGTCCCATCGGGTGACCAAGATGGGGAACCCTCATACAGGTCGTTGCTGTTTGTAAGATTCGTCTGGTTGGAGCCGTCTGCGTCCATAACGTAGATCTCGTCGTTTCCGTCACGGTTTGACTGAAATGCGATCTTCGCGTTTGTCCCGGGGAAAGCCCCGGAGCTTGCAGGCTCGGCCATGAGAACTGAGGCGCCCACCAGCACTATGGCTGACAGCGTAATTGATATGGCTGTGAGTAGTCTCAAGAATTAGTGAATTTGTCCGGTTGCCGGCAGCTGTTATCTGTTCTATTTCTGAACAGTTATCTGTCACGTCATACTTGGGTGGATAACACACAGGAAAGCAAAGGTTCCTAATTTATAACACGTTTCGATCTATTTCGTGAACGCGCGCCGTTGCCGGTTTAGATTCCATCTGGCAGTCTTCTTTCACTCGACCAGTCCGTTTCAATGGAGTTTTCTATGTCTGCTAAAACGATATCGCATTACGGCTCATGGGATTCGCCTATAACTGCTGAACTCATCACTCAGGGAGGGCTTCGGCTTGGTGAAGTTCGTGTAGATGGTTCGGATATCTACTGGCTTGAGGGTCGTCCGGAAGAGGCTGGTCGATACGTGATCGTGAAGCGATCTACCGACGGTTCGACTGCCGATGTGAACCCTGCGCCGTTCAATTCCCGAAACGCTGTTCACGAATACGGTGGCAGTGCATACGCCGTTCGGGATGGGGCGGTTTACTTCTCCAATTGGGATGACCAGCGAATTTACAAGGCGTCGACTTCAGGCGAGCCCGAAGCTATTACCGATGCGCCTTCGATAGAGCGGGGGGTTCGATTCGCTGATCTAAGGCTTACCAACGATTCAAGTTGGATTTTGGCGGTCAACGAAACGCATCACGAAGATCGTGAGGCTGACAACTCTATTGTCGCCGTTCCAACGAATGGATCCGGTGAGGTACGTATGCTGGCAAGTGGTCACGATTTCTATTCGTCTCCACGCCAAAACGCTACCGGCGACCGAATCTGTTGGCTGTCTTGGGATCATCCAAACATGCCGTGGGATGGATGTGAACTGTGGGTTGCCGATTTTGATTCGACTTCCGGTTTGGTTCGAAATGAACAAAAAGTAACGGGCGGAATCGGCACCAGTATTGTTCAGCCAGAGTGGGCACCAGACGGCACGCTCGTTTTTATCACTGATGAATCGGGTTGGTGGAATATTACGAAGTGGTCGAGCGGGAAAGTCACACCGATTCTTACCGAAGAAAAAGATCACGGCGGTCCCGCATGGGCGTTCGGATTCAGCACGTATTCGTTCTTGGAAGACGGAGCGATATTGCTGAAGGGCACCAAGAACGGCAAGGGCTTGCTGAGAATGGTGATGCTGAACGGTCGAGAAGTGGCTGAAACGGCAGTGGTACACACTTCGATATCTGAAGTGAACGTTATTGGCGATGAAGTCGCGTACATCGGCGCTTCACCAACTTCGGCAGGCGAGGTGGTTCGAGCATCTTTAAGTAGTGGGTCGACGACGACACTGAAATCGTCGAGCGATATCGATCTTAATGATGCCTATCTTTCGATTCCCGAGGCGATCACGTTCCCATCGACCGACGATGGTGAAGCGCACGCTTTCTACTACCCACCGTCTAATCCTGATTTTGAATCTGACGGCAACGAAACACCACCGCTGCTGGTTATTAGTCATGGTGGACCAACAAGCGCTACGAGTTCTGCTCTGAGCCTGCCAGTGCAGTTCTGGACGAGTCGTGGATTTGCTGTGGTTGATGTGAACTATCGAGGTTCAACAGGTCATGGAAAAGCGTTCCGTGATGCCCTCAAGGGCAACTGGGGGATCTACGACACCGATGATTGTATTGCTGCTGCTAATTATCTTGTTTCTAAGGGACTTGCCGATACGAACCGCCTTGCGATCAAGGGCGGATCGGCTGGTGGTTACACGACGATCAACGCGTTAACGTTCGAGGATCGATTTGCGGTTGGTGCAACGTACTACGGCATCGCTGATCTAAGCGTGTTTATTGGCGATACGCACAAGTACGAATCACGCTATTTGGATAGTCTGATTGGTCCGTACCCAGAGGCAAAACAGCTTTATCACGATCGGTCGGCGATTAATTTTACCGACCAACTTTCGTGTCCAATGATTATCTTCCAGGGACTCGAAGACAAGATCGTCCCGCCGTCCCAGGCAGAGATCATGGCGGGTGCGCTTCGTGAAAAGGGCATTCCGTTCTCACTTATGATGTTCGAAGGTGAACAACATGGATTCCGGCAATCGAAAAATATTAAAGCTTCTCTTGAGGGGGAGTTGTACTTTTATGGTCGGGTGATGGGATTCTCTCCAGCTGGTGAACTGCCAGCGGTGGAAATCGAGAATGAATCGGCGCTTTAGGCTACGTTGAAACGGGTTCGCTATCGAATTTATTTCGATGTGATTCTCAAGGAAAAATATTGGCAGAAGAAACGAACCAACCAGATTCAATACTCGTGATTACGCCGCACCCCGACGATTCGGAGTCGGCTTCTGGTGGAACAATTGCGAAGTGGTGTGCAGAGGGCAAGAAGGTCGTATTGGTCGTTTGTACCAACGGCGACAAGGGGACCAGTGATCGTTCGATAAATCCGGATGATCTAGCTGCGATTCGTGAAGTTGAAACATTGAACGCCGCCAAGGTATACGGCTTGGCGGAAGTTGTGTTTCTGCGAATGAAAGATCAGGGTCTTGAGGACAACGACGAGTTCCGAGAGAAGCTTGTGAAGCAGATTCGAATTCACAAACCTCGCTTGTTGCTAACCATCGATCCAAACCGACCATACATCCGGCATCGTGACCATTCGATAACGGGTCGAGTCGCCTTGGACGCGGTGTTTCCCTACGCCCGAGATCACGTTGCGTACCCAGAGCATCTTGAAGAGGGCATCGAGCCGCACAAGGTTGAAGAAGTTTGGTTATTTAGACCAGAACAGCCGAACATTCACGTCGATGTAACGGCCCACTTCGAAACACGACAAAACGCTCTACACTCGCACGTAAGCCAAGTAGGCGAACGCAGCGACGAACGTGACGAACGCTCACGAAAACGGCTGGCCGAAACAGGCAAGAAGTACGACGTAGAGCTAGCCGAGCAGTTCATGAAGATAGAGATCGGGTACTAGTGGAAGGATGAATTTCCTGTAGTTGATTTACGGTATGTGCTGCGGATGTAATATCCATGCAGTTCAAAATTATCGCACTGAAAGTGAACCATGGATTTCGTTGCTATTGATGTAGAAACGGCAAACTCGGCAAGAGCATCGATTTGCCAGATAGGCGTGGTCAAATACTCAGGCGGAGTCATCTCAGACGAGTGGGTTACGTATGTTGATCCCGAAGGTGAGTTTGGAGTCTGGCAAGTTCGGGTCCATGGCATCGAGGCCCAAACGGTAAAGGGTTCGCCGACGTTTTCGGATGTAGTCGATGATTTATACGCGTTTCTAGATGGGGCGATTGTCGTAAGCCATTCGTCATTCGATGAACAGGCGATTACAAAATCGGCTGCACGCTACGGAGTTCGTACCCCTCGGTCGAAATGGGTCGATTCAATCGCTGTTGCGAAGCGAGCATGGCCTGAGTTTTCGAGCCGGGGTTACAAGCTGGATCAGTTATGCGACCAGCTCGGGTACGAGTTTGAGCACCACGATGCTCTTGCCGACGCTAAAGCTGCGGGAAACGTGACGATCTGTGCGCTGAAACACGGTCGGCTAGAGTTAAGTGGATTTGCCGGCCATAGGCGCTTGTAGTTTAACTTTTGGTTATCGTCAGATCCTGAAAGTGAATTCAGGATGACATTGCCAAAGCGAGATTCAGCCCTATCCAGCTCCTTCACCGCCGTCGACGGGGAGTTCTACGCCGCTGATGAAGTCGGAGTTCGACGAAGCGAGGAATAGCGCAGTGTTTGCTACTTCTTCCGGATCGGCGAAACGACCAGTTGGGATTTTGGATAGCTTGGCATCGCGTCTGGGGCTAGCAGGCCATGCGCTTTCGCCCATTGGAGTCATCGTGACCGTTGGCGCTACGCAGTTGGCTTGCACATTGTGAGGACCGAACTCGACTGCCATCGTTTGAGTCATAAGCTGCAGCGCCGCCTTGGAAGCACAGTAAGTCGCTCCGGTTGGAATTGCACGAATTGCGCCACGGGAAGAGATGTTTACGATCTTTCCGGATTTTCGTTCGATCATTCCGGGCGCAAATGCCTGGGTGAGCAGCATCGGAGCTAGCAGATTGACGTTCATGACAGTGTGAAACGTTTCGATATCTACATCGAAGAACGGCTGGTGTTTTGCGACTCCGGCATTGTTGACGAGAATGTCGACTCGCCCAAACTTTTCAAGAACGGCATCGGCAAGGTCTTTCACGTCATCGGCATCGCCCATTTCCGCCGTTTTGATCCAGACCTTCACACCGTGTTTACGGGCTGCCTCGGCAGTTTGCTCCAGTTCTTCTTCGTTACGAGCTGTGAGAGCGAGATCGGCTCCCGCAGCGGCAAACAGTTCGGCAATCGATACACCGATGCCCTTTGAGGCTCCGCTGATGAAGGCGATTTTGCCTTTTAGAGAAATCGTTGGAGATGAAGTGGTCATAGGTACAGGCCTTTATTTGTTGTGTGAAATCGGCGTCCAGCTGTTTGCACGATCGATTCGGTGTTGTATCGATGGATGAGAATGGAACAAGAATTCGACGATTGCGTTTGGACTCTTCTGAGAGAGATTTTGGTCGCCGAGTTTGTTCATGGCTGAGATAAATTCGTCACGCATTCCGGTGAGGTTGAGTGCGTATAGGTCGGCGGCGGTTTCGGCTTTGCGAGATAGCCAATTCGAGAATGGTAGAGCCACCAACGAGACGCCTGCTCCGACGATAAGAACGAGCGGGAGCCCGGCGATATCGTCTATGCTGCGAAGTCCGAGCGAATCGATCCAAGCTGCAAGAGCTAGATCGATGACGAAGAAACTAATAAATATTAGAGCTGTCGATACGGCAAGCATCTTCCAAACGTCCCATCGAACGTGATGGCCAAGCTCATGGGCCATCACGACTTCGATCTCTTCGATGGAGTTCGATTCGATTAGCGTGTCGGAGATGATGATGCGCCGTGTTCGTCCCCAGCCAGTTACGGCAGCGTTGGCTTTAGACGTTTTGTCGCCAAGATGCCAAACGTAGATGCCTTGAACGTGAGTGCCAATTTGATCAGCAAGGTCGAATAAACGGCCTTTGAGTTCACCTTCTGGAATTGGCTCGAATTTGTAGAATAGCGGCATTAGGAGTACTGGAACCAGAGCCATAAGGATGATGACTAGAATCGTCGCCCCGATCGCTGCCCACAGCCACCATGTATCGGGTTGAGATCGTAACAACCAGTACATGCCGGATATTAGACCAACAAGGAGTAATGACTGCAGCAGCGTTCCTTTGAGCCAGTCATAAATCCAACTACCGATGGAAACTTTGCCTAGACCGAATTGCTTTTCTACGATGAACCCCGAGTACATCTCGAGCGGGAATTCGATTATTTGAAAACCAACACCAGTAACCAACAAAAACAGCACAACTACTAGCGCTGAGGACGAGGTCCAGCCTTCGGCTAAGTTGCGGATGGCTTCGGATCCGCCTGAAAGCAAGAAAACTAGTGGTATCACTACGTTCAATGCCATCGATACGATTGAGATCGTTAGTTTTACGCGCTGGTAGCTTCTGGCGTTCGGCAGACTGAGTGCGTCTGTCGAGTGGTTCGTTGTCTGATCTGTTGTTTCGGGTGAGGTCATATTGTTGGCGATTAGGAGACGATAGCGATCTTGTTACGTTCGATAAGTGCGAAATCGATGTCGGCGCCGAGTCCAGGTTTGTTGAATGCGTGAACATTGCCGTCAGAATCGACTTCGATGTCGGTTTCGAGACCGTATTTTTGTGCCCCCGAAGGTAACAATACTTCGAAGAATTCGCAGTTCTTCATTGCCATTATTGTGTGAAGATTGGCTACGTTATTCAATGAGTTACCACCGTGATGAACCTCGTAGTTCATATGAAAAGCCTCTGCGAGGTGGGCGGTTTTCATAAGAGCTGTAATACCGCCCTTGATCGCTACATCGCCTCTTAGGTAGTCGGTAGCCTTTTCGACTAACCACGGTGCGTAAGCGGTGAAACTTCCAGGCGAATATTCGGTCGCCATCAACGGAATGTGAAGTAACTGCTTCAGCTTGGTGTAGTTGTAGATATCATCATCGGCGAGCGGATCTTCGTACCAGTAGTAGTCGAGTTCCTGGATTGCTCTTCCGACTCGAAGAGCCTGCGGATAGTCGTAAGCCCATGTCGAATCGAGCATAAGGGTGTGATGATCACCGACCGCTTCGCGAATTTGAATGCAGCATTCAATATCGAGTTCGGGATTAGTCGGCGGGTGGATTTTGTATGCAGTCCAGCCTTCGCTCTTCATCTGCGCAGCTTCCTCTGCGTACACTTCAGGCTCTTGATAGACGGTCGATGAGGCGTATGCCTTCACGGTTGTTCGGTACGTCCCTAGAAGCTGGTGGATTGGCATATTGGCTGTCTTGCCAGCGATATCCCATAGGGCGATGTCACACGCACCCACGACTCTGATTCCTGCTTTGCGAGTGAGTTGACTTAGTAACTGCCATAGACGCTCACGGTTGAGAGGATTTTGGCCGACCAAAACCGGCTTTAGGTATTTGATAAGCGACTGAACGTCGAGGCTCGCTGGTTGACTAGCGCTTCCAAGAAACGCGTGACCTTCAATGCCTTCGTCGGTGGAAATGTTCACCAGCCCAAGATCGGATTCGCCGCCGATTTTGCCCGACAGCGGACTGTAGTGGGTAGTCGGGATGCCTTTCCACTTGAATAGCGTCACGGTTACGTCGGTGATTTTCATATGTCTTTAGCTCCGGGCGTCACTGTCGTGACTTTGTCGCCAGAGCATCTGCCCTTCCCCTAACCCCTTCCCCAAGGAAGGGGGGCTGTTTTAGAGAGTTTATTAAAAGAACGGTTGCGAATCTACGGTGGTATCGACGATTAGTGCATCACCCTTTGTGAAGCGTTCGAGGACGTTTTCGTCGATTTCGATACCTAGTCCGGGTGCTGCTGGCACTTCGACTCGGCTGTTCGATTGAGTGAAGAACGGAGTCGTTAGATTTTCTCGAACTGGATGAGGCGTTTGATCGAACTCCAGCACTGATTCGTTCTGGTACGGGATGTTTGTTTGCCCGATCTGCCCGATTGGCTGAAGCGCCAGTGAATGTAGAGCCGCCGCGAAGCTGATACCGGTACCCCAAAAATGTGGATTGAATTTAATGCCGAACGCCTGTGCCATGAGTCCGACTCGGTGCATTTCCGAAGGACCACCAACTCCGCAAATGTCGGGTTGGATGATGTCGAACGTCCGCTCGGCGAGTCGAGGAGCGAACTCCCAGCGAGTCGACAGACTTTCGCCGCCTGAAATAGGAATTGGTGACTTTTCTTGCACCATATTATTGGCAACGAAATCACGTGATGCGCACGGCTCCTCGAACCAAGTGATGTCTTGATCGGCAACCATGTTGGCGAAGGTTAGTGCGCTCGACGGATCGTACGATTCGTTTGCATCGAACATCAGGCGTACATCCGGACCGATTTCCTTACGTGTTGCTCTGACACGTTCTGCATCTTCCTTTAGAGACAGCGCACCGATCTTCATTTTCATTCCTGTGAAGCCTTCCTCGACGTATCCAGCGGCTTCTTTAAGATGAGGAGGCAGCGCGTAGTTATCGACGTAGTAAAGACCGGTTGCGTAGACCGCTATCGAATCGTGCAGCCTTCCGCCCATCACTTCAGCAACGGCTCTGCCTGTCGTTTTGCCGACGACGTCGTGCAGCGCTGTATCTATTGCACTTGCTGCCATTACCGCTACGCCGGTGTACATGTGGCTTTGGAACGTGGCTCGGTGGATCTTGTGCCAGATCTGTGAGATATTTTCCGGGTTTTCCCCAATCGCCAATTGTGAGATAGAAGCGATCGCCGCTACTGTTTCTGAAGAGCCGTACGTTTCTCCCCAGCCAACCACACCGTCATCGGTGAATAATTTGAGGACGACAACGCTGCGAGTGTTGGTCCAGCGTTGCGACCAGCCGAATGGTTGATCGAGTTCGGCTTCAACGTATCGGACTTCGATGCGGGATATCTTCATCTGTTGTCAACGAACTTTCTAACGGAATGATTGGTCATCGCTGGAGACGGCGAATATAAAACGAGCCTTTGGCTTTTCTTATGTGCGTTGTGCCCAATCATTGTCGAGCTTCTCGAATCTTGACTTTAGCTCTTCAATCACTGACGCCGGAATCGGTAGATCGTTATCGATCTGCTTGATGTTGGTAGCCATGTGAGATGGATTAGTAGTTCCAACAATCGCCACGTTGGCGTTCGGATCACCGAGCGTGTAGCCAAGCGACGTGAGAATTCCGTCTTCCGGCTCATTTTCGATTAGGCCGAGTGATCGTATCTCTTTGGCACGTAGTAGGTAAGGAGTGTTGTATCGACCTGCGTCATCGATTCCTGCTTCTGGGCGTGACTTGCCCCATACGCCACCGGCGATAGGCCGTTTGATGATCGTGCCCATGCCCTGCGCTGTTGCTTTTTCCAACAGGCCTGATGTTCGCGCTCGCTGCTCGACAAGGTTGTAACTGGTTTGGAGAGTAGCGAACAATCCTGAATCGACTGCCCAATGAGCGGCATC
>CAJQSP010000059.1 GCA_905614375.1 uncultured Dehalococcoidales bacterium
CCACCAATCGTCGGCCAGCGGAAAGTATTTTTGACTCTTCAAACTGAGCCGCTTGGGTAATAACTACGAATGAAATACCTTGCCTAAGCTCAACGTACGAAACGTGAAGCTGAAGCATGTGCTCCAAACGATCTAGCGCATGTTTATCTGATCGTGTCGCTCTCGAAATGGCCTGAAAGAGAGATTCTTCCACTTCTTGAATAAGAAGCAGAATCACTTCTTCTTTCGAATCCACATGCCTGTAAATGGCCGCTTCAGTAACACCAACTTTAGAAGCAATGCCTCTGATAGTCAGCGCATCAACTCCTCCGCTTGCGATTAAAAAGCGAGCAGCTTCAACAATCTGATGTTGCCGTGTTTGGTGATCTAGGCGCCTGTGTATTGCCATTAGTGAAAAATATTCAACCGATAGTTTATAACTGCTATGTTAGTGAACACTCACATACATAGCAACTGCGGATTATGCGATTTTATCGCTTCGCTTATACGTCCTAAATCATTCGTATACCAAAATCCTTACCTAAGTAATACACAATTACTCCGGGATCTTAATTCTTTCGGCAGCAGCAATCATCTCGATCGCTCGCCTCGTACTGTATCGGCACCTTCACAATCTGACCTAACGCGAAAACGGCTCCGAGAAATTCAAGAATTTCATCGGAGCCGTTTTGTGTCTACTTTCAGTCGTTCTTACGAACCACCGGAAGGATCCGAAAGGAACTTCAGAAGGTCGCTCTCAGGATCGAGAATGATCGTCGTCTTTGAATCCATGAACATCTTGTAAGCCTCTAGCGAACGCCGGAAGCTGTAGAATTCAGGATTCCTCTCAAGCGAATTCGCAAGAATCATAATCGCCTGCTCTTCCGCTTCACCTCTCAGCAATGCGGAAGTACCTTCAGCTGTTTCAAGAACAATGTTGACTTGTCGGTCGACATTAGCCCGGATCTCAGAATCAGCCTGTGTACCTTCGGCACGCAGACCACTTGCGATCTTTTCACGTTCTGCTTCCATACGAGAGAACACGCTGGTCTCTACGTCAGGCGGGAAGTCAGCTCGCTTGATTCTCACGTCAATGATCTCAATACCGAGCGCCTCTATAACACTAGATGTGTATGTGATCGAGTAGCCCTCTAATTGAGAAGGGTTCGCACTGCCTTCAAGCAACGCCAGTTCTTCTACTGTAGCTCGGCGCGAACGCAAAGTGTCAGTTGTGTCTTCATCTATAAACACGGCCACGGCTTCGTGATTCAGAGAACCGTAGTCTCTGAACAGATCCTCACGAGAAACCTCAATTCGGTTACTTGCGATAGTGATCCGGTTCATGATGTCTTCTCGAGTTTCAGAAATAACTTCTTCCTGATCGTCGAGAGCAACTTCTTGTCGAAGCTGCGCGTTGACAATGTCACCCACACGTGAACCGGCCTGAGTTTCATTTCTCAGGTTTTTGAAGAACACAAGAGGGTCAACAATTTTGTACCTAGCGTACGAGTCGATTACTAAATTTCGCTTGTCGGCTGTCAGCAATGAAGCTGGTGCTACGTCAACACGAAGCAAGCGCTTGTCGAACCGAGTCACCTGCTCTGCGAAAGGTGTTTTTACCTGCAGTCCGGGCGCACGGTGCGAACGTTTGAATTCACCGAATCTAGTAACAATCGCTAACTCTGTTTCATCTACTACAAACAATGTTTGTGGCACGACGATTACAACAGCCAGAATGATTATGATCAGCGGGATAGTGAGTTTACTCATTACTGCCCCCCTCCTGTACCGGCAACAATCCCAGAGCCTGAAGACGAGCCATCAAGTGGCAAGAACGGCAGCACTCCGGAATCAGAAAGAATGAACTTGGTAACACCAGGCAAAATCTCTTCGATAGCCTCTAAATACAAACGCTGGCGAGTGATGTCGGGCGACAAGAGGTAACCCTCTAATATCGCATCGAAACCATCGGCTTCACCCTGCGCTCTAGCGATACGACCCTGTTTGAAACCTTTAGCAGCTTCGGTGATCTTTGCAGCTTCACCAGTAGCCTTTGGAATTTCAGCGGCTTCGTACGCCTGTGCAAGGTTGATCAAACGTTCCCTATCCTCACGAGCACGAACAACGTCTTCAAACGCCGACTGTACTTCTAGTGGTGGGTTTACGTTCTGCAACAACACCTGCAATACGTCGATACCAGTTTTGTAATCGGTAGATAACTTTCGCATTTTGAGAAGAACTTCAGTCTGAACCTGTTCTTTCTCGGTAGTGAGAACGTCATCGATATTTCGTGAGCCAACAACCTGTCGGAGGGCGGTCTCAGCGATATCTCGAAGAGTTCGACCATCTGGTCGACCCGCCGGAATGCCTCGATCGAGATCACCCGGATCATCTACTTCAAATAGGAACGACTGTAGATCGGCAATTCGATATTGAACAACCGCCTGTACGTCGACGATGTTTTCGTCACCCGTGATCATCAGCGATTCGTTAGTAACCGACTGTGCGACCGTAAAGCCATCAGCACCAGAACGGAAACCAAGCTCCATACGACGTGTTGTCGTAACAGCTACAACGTTTCGTTTGCCGATTGGGGCTGGGTAGTGCCAGTGAAGACCACCAGTAGTGGTGCTTTGGAATTTACCAAAAGTTCTAAGGACTGCTTCTTGGTCGGGTCCTACAGTGTAGAAACCAGTTCCAGCCCAAATAATGGCAATGACAATCAATACGACAAAGATGAGTCCGACAGACCCTGCTCCGCCAATCCCTGGGATGTTTGGCAACGACGCCTTTAGGCGTTCTATAACCTCGTCCAGGGTCATCTGGGTTTCTTCTTGTTGCGGAGGTCGATACATCTTGTTATCGACGACCTGCGTGTCTTGGTTTGACGCCGCCATCGCTTCTCCTCGCATCAACCGTTGATTCGGCCAATGCGCTGCGTAGTGTTCATTTGCTCACTGTGTAGTTCACACAAGGTGAAACACATTGAGCCAGTTAATTTTGCCGACCAAATTACCGGTCAGATTTACTTGCGTTATGCAAGTATACCGTCGTATAAGGAGTTCTAACTAAATCTCACAGTATCTACACCGCTATGCCGACCTATCTTCGACAATAAATGCTGCGCTATTCAGTGTTTTACAGTTCGATTCCTCGAAAAACAAGTAGTTGTTCAAATTCTTCATACGTACGAATTGGCCTGAGAAGCTTCACCAAATCGCCAATAGTTTCTAATTGTTCACGCAGATCCCATAGATATCTGGCTATCGGGCTCGTTGACGAAGGACTCTCAGCGTACGTTCCGTGAAATGCAAAATATGCCTGATTGATCTTGCGAATCTGATGCCCATGATCCAGAAGCTCGACTCGACGCGATTCCATGTAAGCTTCGGCTTCTTGTATCAATCCTTGACCAAGTAAATTATCTGTTTCACTTCGAGTCTCACCCATAAACCGATTGAAGCTGAACGTCTCAGGATCTTCAACTGCTTCATCGTCCCTCACTTCCTTTGACGCGGTTTCAGGTCGCATCGGTGCAACGAACTGATCGCCCGTAACTTCTGAGTAGACCCGAAGCCCGACCTCTCGACCGAATATATCGGCCAACGTCTCGTTCATCGATCGAATATCGCCGCCAGAGAAATATGCTTGTCCTAAAGGATAAAAAGCCAAGTGAGCGTGAAGCCACTCGTGGGCAGCTGTATCGACCAATCTCTTCAGGTGAATGGTCGGAATCACGTTCGGATAGCTCGCAAGCCCTCCTGTCTGAAGAATCACCGCTGAAATGTTATGGGAGTCAACCAACTCGTTTTCAATCAGCGACATGTCCTCAATCGATATATCCGGATCGATCAGCACATCTTCGATTCGTGATATTTCGCTTCGAGGTGAAGTGACCAGCAACTTCGGCGGATCGCCTATTCGAAAATCTACTGGCGGCCAAACGAACGATGAAACAAGATCGATTTCATCGGCACGAACGATTTCAGCGATGATTTGCTCGAGAAATTCCTCTACAGCAGGTCGAATCACATCCCGTTCACCAATCAAGCGATCCATGTCATTCTGAGCAGCTGCGACTGCGTTCAAATCGCGCGTTGCTACCGTAGTTACTCGGTTGATCTCTGCTTTTGCTGCACGGATTTCATCGACAAGTACTACGTATCGATCAAGCGCCTCTCGACGATCACTCCCGCTCGTTGGAGTCCACGGAAAAACTGTCCAAATACGATGAGTCCACTTGTCGGGGAAATTCTTGAACTCCCACGAAACAAGTCCATAGCCGTGATTAAGTGAAGCTGCAGAAGCCGGGGTGTCGAAGCGTTTGTCACCACTCGGAACTACCAAAGTTACGAACAGCACAACGATCAATAACGCCCGAAACACCCATTTAGATCGACGTCGCAGAGGGAACGTAACAATCCACTCAGAAACAGCGAACGCGACCAACAATAGTGAACCAATGGTCCACATAACTGATCTTTTCATAGGTACAAATTGGGAAGTAGGCAAACGACGGATCTTGAGCTAGCACAACGCTGAAAACATACGGATCGTGATCGAAACACGATCAGAGCGTACCCAACATATACGAACAGTGGGAGACGAACAGGCTTCACAATGTCCGCAAAATTGCCGCGTAATCGTCGGTCAGAGATGAAGAACTAGCTAGTCGGGCGTGCCCAGAGGGTTTCGTACTGCTCGCCCATTATTAGCTGAGCGAGTTCACGTCGTTCCAATCGAACTAGCTCTTTGAACGCTACTTCCGCAGCCGCAATAGCGTCAGCAAATCCACTTTCCTCAATGCGTGCAACAACCTTGTCCCAAAGACCTGACGTCTTCATTGCTTCGACGTAACCAACCCAAGGGATGGCGATGATGCCCTGAGGGCGAGGGAGATCGGGACGCATCCGTTTGATCGTGCGGAGACGGGCGGCGATGGATCGAGTCATCGGCACGACTCTCACTAGAGGAGGAATACCGTCTTTAGGACGAATATCAACTACGACGGACTGGCCAAACTTAGGAAAAAAGACAGCCAGCACTTCGGCGTTCGAGATGAACTTGAACACACCATCGACACCATTTCCGTAACCGAAATCCAACGTATTACCTATCGTTACGTGGGTCTCTATATGAGACCGTATTTCACACGAGTGATATCAGCTTACATCGATATTGTGAAAATTACGCCTTTAGCTCGCGAACAGTAGCAAGAAATGAGGGGAGCACTTTCTCCCAGTCGCCAACTATCCCGAATCTCGCCTCTTTGAAGATATTCGAATCGGCGTCCTTATTGATAGCTACTATCGCCCTTGAACTCGAACAACCAGCCATATGCTGGCTGGCTCCTGAAATTCCAACTGCAATGTAAACGTCAGGGCTTACCGATTTGCCGGTAAGACCAACCTGGTGCGAGTGATCGATCCACCCAGCATCACAAGCAGCTCGTGAAGCTCCAACTGCCCCACCTAAAGCCTTTGCTAGATCGGCTAGAACACTGAACGGTTCGGGACCGCCCAATCCACGTCCACCGCTAACTACGAAGTTGGCATCTTCCAACCGAACGCCCTCGCGAACTTCAGCGACGGTTCCAGTCACCGATGCAGCATGCCCGACGGTCACGCCCGAATCAAATGCTTCTATAGAAGGTGATCCAGTTTCGCTACTGGCCTCGTAAGCACCGGACCTCAGTGTGATTATCGCCGGATTCGATGTGATATCGAACTCAGCGAGAGCACTTCCACCGTAGACAGGACGCGTAACGCTAACGCCATCACCCCAATTTGAAATCTCTATACAGTCCACAGCAAATGCCGAGTCGGACCTGAACGCCAACCGTGCGCCAACTACAGACCCAAAGTCAGATTTACCGAAAATTACGACTTCAGGAGAAGTAGATTCAAAAAGTCCGGAAATATCGGCCGTTGCCTGATCGTAAATACCTTCATCGACGACGCTAACCTCAGTCAACGTTACGACTTTTTCGACTGCCAACGTGTTCGCCGAAGAAGGTGCTTCACCAGCAATCGCAACGGTTACCACAGCATCGACAAGTCCGTTCGCAGCAGCGATGGCTTGAAGAGTCGACTGGCTAATTTCGCCTTGTTCGTCGCGTTCAGCAACCAGCAATATAGATGTCATTAAATCAACTTCTCCTCACGCAGTCGTAGCGCAAGTTTCTTGCCATAATCGGCTTCGTCTTCACCCTCGATAAATTCAACCTGCTTGTTCGACTCTGGAATATAAAGTTTCTTCAACTCCAATCTCGGAGCGAGGTCATCGGCAGAAAGTCCCAAATCGGACAAAGAGAATATTTCCGGCTTCTTCCTGCTCGCCTGCATGATTCCTCGCAAGTTTGGATAACGAGGTTGACCAAGTTCATTTGTGATCGTCAGAACCGAAGGTACAGGTGCGGTGATCGTCTGGTATCCATCGGGAATCACTCGCTGAAGTGACACTGAATCGCCATTCAGTTCGAGCTTCTGAACAAGCGAAACAAGCGGCAAGCCCAATACTTCCGACAGACCAATAGTGACATGCGCCTGATCCCAGTCGGAAGCTTGTCGACCGCCAAGAATCAAATCGTAAGGTCCGTCTTTTTGGATAGCTGCTGCTAGAACCTTGACAGTTCCCGCCGAATCGATGTTGCCCATTCCTGAATCATCGACCAGAACCAGGCGATCGGCGCCCATTGCTAGTGGTTTCTTCATGGTATCCATAACGAAATCGCGGCCCACTGACATAACCGTTATCTCAACGTCGGCACCCGAATCACGTAGCAAAAGAGCAGATTCAACAGCGTTCAGATCGAATCCGTTCACGACCGGAGGCACTCCGTTCGGCGGAATGACACTTTTCGTCGATTCATCAATCTTGAACTGCGATGGCGGAGTTTCAGGGTCTGGAACTTGCTTAGCAAGAACCACAATTCGCACTGTCAATTCAGTAATCCAAATTCCTAAAGGTCGACGTACAACATGTACGAGTACGCCAGTGGAAGGTCAAAACACGATAATAGCGATACTCTAGGCCAGTCGAAATCCCCAAAGCGGTCTATAACATTATCGTTTAGTTGCAATTGCGGGTAATTTTCTTGACCTGATATTTTGTGCTAATTTCTTCGATTCGGTAATTCACCGGATCGACCCACAAGTTCCACAAGGTAGTTCACCAGTTTTGGAATCCGTAGTCGCAGCAGCCCAACTACTTGGTGTCGATCTCGATGATCGACAACAAGCACAGTTCCAGCGGTATCGCGAGCTAATCGAACTCCGCAGCCAACAGTTCAATCTCACCGGTCACAAAACATGGGACAAAATCCGAGAAGAACTGTTCATCAGGTCACTCCGAGTGGTGACTCCCGCCGGTGGAAACGTCCCGACGACCGAATGGTTTGCCGGTAAACGTGCGATTGATGTTGGCACCGGTGCTGGAATACCCGGAATGGTATTGAAAATCGCACTTCCTGATCTACAAGTAACGATGCTCGACTCCATGGGAAAACGAACTAATTTCCTCGCAGAAGTCGCAAACGAACTTGAACTGACAGGCCTAGAAGTAATTACCGGACGAGCAGAAGAGATTGGGCAAGAGATTGGGCATCGTGAGCAATACGATGTCGTGCTAGCTCGAGGCGTCGCACGCCTCGCAGAACTATCTGAACTGACCCTCCCGTTCGCTAAAATCGGTGGAACGGTCATCCTTCCAAAAAGCCAGGGGGTTCAAGATGAGATCGACGAAGCTAGTGCGGCATTGGAAGTCCTTGGATCGGCACCAGCATTAGTAATACCCGTCGATAAACCCGGCAACTCTCCGCCCGACGATATGGTTTACTTGATGAAAATCTCTTCGACACCTGAAGAGTTTCCGCGTAGAGTCGGAATTCCTCACCAAACACCACTAATCGTACAGTCTGATGACTAACGACGATTCAACCACAAATACCTGACTCCACTCTCGAATAAATGTCAGAAACGCCCAACGGACAAGTACATAATTCCAAATCAGGAATGCTAAGTGCAGTAACTTTGCGCGGACGAGTGCTATCGCTGCCGACACTTGTGGCGATCACCGTCGGGGCAATCCTGCTCGGATTCGCCATGTGGCGCATCTTCGATGTCGAGTGGGACGAAGTGTGGACCAACATCAAAGGCGTCCACCTAGGCAAATATCTGCTGGCTGCCGGTCTGTACTACCTGAGTTTCTGGTTCCGTGGAGTTAGGTGGAAACTTATAGCTAGAACAGCAAATATAGGTGGCGACAATGGAAAACACGTTCCTAGTTCCATAACGCTTTCAGGAATCATCCTAATGGGCTGGTTCGCCAACTCAGTTGCGTTCTTACGACTCGGCGACGCCTACCGTGGCTGGGCGCTAGCGAAAGAATCTAAAAGCGACTTCCCATCGAGCCTCGGAACAGTTCTCGCAGAACGTGTTCAAGACATGGCTGCGGTTCTGATCCTCGTACTCGGAGCAGCTATCTGGCTAACGACCGAAAGCGACTCAAAGGTTCCTGGTTGGGTCGTATTCGCTGCTTTTGTTCTTGTAGTCGGACTGATACTCGGCTTGCTCATCATGCAAATGGCCAGCGAACGGCTATCACGCCGATTACCAGACCGATTCGAAGCAGCCTATGTGAGCTTCCAGCGAGGAACCCTAAGCAGCTTCTCGGGTCGCGCCATACCGCCACAGCTTGTCTTGGGCATCATCGGCTGGATACTCGAAATTGCCCGTTTCTATTTCGTGGCCGATGCGATGAACATAGACATTTCATTCGGCATTGTAATGTTCGCTGCTCTGGCAAACGCCATGCTCACGACAATCCCGACCCCTGGTGGATTCGGATTCGTTGAAGGCGGGCTAACAGGCCTATTGATCCTGTTCGGTCTCAGCGATAACCAAGCGATCAGCCTCGTTGCCGTCGACCGAACTATCAGTTGGCTCAGCGTAGTGCTATTCGGTGGGATTTTGTTTGTCGTGTGGCACGCCATAAAAGCCAAAAAAACCACGACCACCTCATCTTAGCCCACAGAATAAGTCGCCCGAACCAATCAAAGTCGGCTAAGATCGTCGCCTCGTTGAGGGTTATTGGGATCGCTACTGGGATCATTCCCGGATTCGCGGACTCCACATTGGTAAACAGAGGTTCATTCGTATGGTTGACAAGAAAAAAGTGCTCGTAACTGGCCTAAGCGGACTCGTTGGATCCGCTTTGAGAAGTGATTTTGAAGAGAAATACGAACTCTCGTCACTCTCCCGTTACGGAACTGAAGGACTCGACGATGCCCACAATTTCAAAGGCAACATCGCCGAAATCGACACCATGATTCCCGCGTTCGAAGACCAACACACCGTCGTTCACCTAGCCGCCGATCGCAGCGCCAACGCCAACTGGGAATCAGCCCTTCGTAACAATTTCGTAGGCGTATATAACGTCTATGAAGCCGCCAAACGCACCGGCGTAAAGCGAGTCGTATTTGGCAGCTCGCAACACGCCATCGGTGGCTTCTACCGTGACGAGCCGTACAAGTCGATTCTCTCCGGAAACTACGATGATATCGAACACGGAAAGTTCAAGAAGATCGACGAAACTGTTCCGTTCCGACCCGATGGATACTACGGCGCCTCAAAGGGCTACGCTGAAGGACTCGGCAGTTTCTACTCTGAATGGCACGGTATCTCGTCGATAAATATTAGAATCGGTTGGACCATTTCTGACGACGACCCAACGGTAGCTGCCGGTGGTCTCGCAATGTGGCTGTCACACCGAGACACCTCACAGATTCACGTTAAGGCTGTCGATGCGCCCGACGATCTGATGTACACGGTCGTGTTCGCAATGAGCGACAATCACTGGAACATCTTCTCGCTCGATAAGGCACGAGAAGTGCTTGGTTACGAGCCTCAGGATAACGCTGGACAAGTGTTGAATCCTAACAAGGGTCTTTCGCAGCGGGATGACACAGATTTCAAACAGCACGAAGAAGATCCAGAAACGTATTAAATCAGGTGCAGTGATGGTTTCGCTTCGCTACGAGATCAGAAGCGGGTTCGTAAAACCAGATCGCTGGTGAGAAGGATATATCGCCTTCTCACCAGCGATCTGGGCGAAGCTGACTACTCGACTCGCTAATTTCAGTGAATACCAGCGAAATCGATGCGCCCTTGTGCTACGATTTTTTAGTTGGGCATTTATGATCGCCGTGCATCGCACATGTAGAAGCGCCCAACCCGAATATAATGGGGCTGTAGCTCAATTGGTAGAGCGCTTCAATGGCATTGAAGAGGTAGAGGGTTCGAATCCCTCCAGCTCCACCAGAAATTTTTTAAAAACGCCGAATCGCAATAGAGTCGGCGTTTTTTGTTGTACTGAGTAATTGAACTCTTAAATCCTTCGAAGGCACCTGCGCCTATATCAACTCTCAGCACATCGAGTTATGGCGTTTATACTTCTCGAAATAAAACTAAGGACTTCGGCAAAATTATTTGAACCTCTCCATACTCGATCAAACCCCAATAAGTGTCGGCAAAACAGCACACGAAGCCGTACAGGCAACCCTTGACCTGGCTGAAATGGCTGACAAATGGGGATACACACGATATTGGCTGGCCGAGCACCACAGCTCAGGCACACTTGCCGACGCCAGTCCGGAAATTCTGCTCGCAGCCATGACTGCTCGAACAACCAATATTCGTATCGGCTCCGGCGGCGTGATGCTCTCTCACTACAGCGCACTAAAAGTAGCAGAAACGTTCCGGATGCTTGAAGCATTAGCTCCTGGACGTGTTGACATGGGCCTTGGACGAGCTCCTGGCTCTGACCAGATGGCAAGCTTCGCTCTGCAATCTGGCCCCAACTCCGATCGTATCGAGAAATACCCACAGAAGGTTTTCGATCTTATGAGGTATCTCAGCGAGACCTTCCCAAGCGACCACCCGTTCGGAAAACTTCGTGCAATGCCAGCGGCGCCAAGCTGGGCAGCTCCATGGCTACTAAGTTCATCAATGGGCAGCGTAGGTATCGCGGCGCGATTAGGACTTCCGCTCTCGTTCGCTCACTTCATCTCTCAAGATAACGGTCCAGAATATGTTAGGTGGTATCGTGATAATTTCGAACCGTCAGAATGGTTCGACAAGCCACGCGTCAACATCGGAATATCAGCCATCACGGCCGATTCAGCCGAACGCGCACACGATCTAGGAACGTGCCGTCACGTGATGCGTTTAATGCGGAATAAGGGCCAAGAAATGAAGGGCGTGCCACCGGTTGATGAGATTAAGGCAATGGACTTCAACGGGTCTGATATGCAATTCATTGAGCAGCAACGCACCAAATCAATCGAAGGCGACCCCTCAACCGTAAAGACGAAGATAGAAAGCCTCGCCGAACAGTACGAAACCGACGATGTAATCGTGCTAACAATCACACACGATTACGCCGAACGCCAACGCTCCTACGAACTCCTAGCCCAAACATTCGATCTTAAAGGCGAAGGCCGTGTTGAAATGGCTAGATCGGGAATATAACGATTCGATCGGCTGTGAGATCCGTAATTGCGCATAGTAGTTATTCTGGATAAGAAATTAATTGCCCGGTTCGATCATTACAAAACTGAGTATGCAAAAAATCTTTACCTACCCCCACACCTCTGGCGTACACTTATTTAATTGAGACCCCCCCCCGGTTGGTCCGGTTTATTTTTTGTCTCGCACGTTTCGGACACGTGACTAACCCCCGAAATATCGCCGTACGGCTATGACTACTGACTCTCTTTCGATAGAGAACTCAAAACCGAATGCCCTGAGACCCATATCCGGTCAGACATACGTAGGTTTTACCGTCGTAGCACTCAGTCTACTCACCGCATTTTTCATCTCCCGCACGAATGGCGAAGTTGCAGCCATTTGGGTTCTATCTAACCTATTCGGACTCACCCTTCAGCGAGCGCGCTTCTGCTTCGCATCCGCCTTCCGTGACCTTTTCCTTTTCGGATCGGGTCACAACATGAAGGGCATCATCATTGGCATGGGAATTGCGACCATCGGGTTTAGCGCAATCATGCACTGGATCATCCCGAACCCCGGCGCAGGTTTCCTTCCATCAGAAGCACACATTCTCCCCGTTGGACTTTCAGTAGTCGTTGGCGGAGTGCTTTTCGGCATTGGCATGGTCATCGCTGGCGGCTGTGTTTCCGGATCGCTCTACAGAATGGCGGAAGGCTACGTTGCATCGTGGGTAGCGATCATCGGAGTCATCATCGGACTCGGTGCCCTGACTCTCACATGGAACTGGTGGTGGGCGTTATCGATTTCGAACGAGCCTAAAGTGTGGCTTCCTTCAATTTGGAACCTCGGCTACACCGGTGCGATTGTTCTAACTCTGCTGGGCTTGGTAGCGATATACCTTCTTGTGACTTTCATGGAGTACAAGAACGGCTTGTTCATGCCACACATCAACAAGAAGATTATTCCTGCGATGAACTTCGACGACCGAGTTCGATCGACGCTCGATCCTATTTTCAAACGCGGCTGGCCGGTAGCTATCGGCGGAGTCGTTCTCGGAATTCTCGGCATTGTGATGTACACCATCCACATGCCTCTTGGCGTCACTGGCGAACTAATGCGAGCTTCACAGCTTGGTCTTGGCTGGATGGGCGTTGACGTGCCTGTACTCGACGGTCTATCGACCCTCGGAGGTTGCACTGGCCTATCTGGTGAGCCAGGCCTACTGGGTCACACATTCGCCATAACCGTTGGCTTGCTGCCGGGTGCGCTAATTGGCGCGTTGTTTGCAGGTGAGTTCAAGATTCGCCTTCCTAAACAGAAGCGTCGCTATGTTCAGTCGATCACTGGCGGAGTGATGATGGGTTACGCATCGGGTCTTGCAGTTGGTTGCACAATCGGCGCTTTCTTCTCTGCTGTTCCTTCGCTTTCGCTTTCCGGCTGGGTATTCGGCCTAGCAATGGCTGCCGGTGCGTTCACTGGCACTCAAGTGATCAAGAGGATCGGATAACCCTATGAGTGAAGTTATCGAAGTCGATCTTCGTGGTGTCGCCATGCCCGGGCACTTGCAACAGGCGACGAAGGCTGTGGAAGATGCTGCTGCAGGCAGCGAAGTAGTGCTTACTACCGATCAAGAGTTAATTATTAAATATGTTCCATCTGCTGCCGCTAAATTGGGAGTTAAGATGCGTATGTCGATGCCAGCTGAAGCTGTCTGGCAGATCAAATTATCGTTGAGTAAGAAACCAGTAAAGGGGTAGTAAGAATATGACTGATGAGCAAGTACCTGTATTGGATGTACGCGGAGAAATCTGTCCATACCCAATGATGAAGACAAATGAATTGCTCGATGGAGACCAGAAGGGTGTTCAGGTTTTGGACGTTCTTACCGACCACCCGCCTGCACTTTCGACAGTGCCCCCACAGGCGATGAAGCGTGGTTACGAGGTTGAGATAGACGAACTTGGTATCGGCGAATGGCGTTTACGTTTATCTAAAATTTAGTTTCTGGCTTTAGAATTTCAAATAGCACCATTATCTTGTGAATGAGTGCTACCATTGTTTAGTAATTATGAAAACTTATTCGTTCCACATTTGCTGTTGTACCGGTCGCTAAGCGGGGCGGTTTTTTTTGCGTGTGAATATGTCAACCCTGCCAAAGTAAATCGGCAGGGTTTTTTTTAGGAGAAATAGTGTGATTATTCGTTCAAAGTTTCTGCAGTTAATCGGTTTGTCAGCACTCATTGTCGTCGCAACGATCATTGCAGCTTGTTCGTCTGAAGAAGAGGCAACGATCGAAGAACTTGAGGCTTCAGGCAAGCTCGTAAACGCTGACTGGATGCTCAAAAACCTCGACAACCAAGACGTTGTGGTTGTCGACCTACGAAAAGAAGAAGACTACGCAGCCGGACACATTCCAGGTGCTATTCAACTTACGCCTAAACTAGTTTTTCAGCAGGAAGACGAGAACGGAGTAGCAGGCATGCTTCCAGCTGCCTCTCACATCGCAACTGCCTTGTCTGAGCTGGGTATCGAACCTAGCGATACTGTTGTGTTCTACGACAGTTCTTCAAACCTATGGGCAAGCCGAGCTCTTTGGGCTATGGATGTTTATGGTCACAGCGACTCTAAGCTTCTCGATGGTTCGTGGAACTACTGGAGCGCAAACGAACTCGAGACATCAACCGATGTTCCTGAGATCACTGCATCTAGCTACGCTTTCACTGCAGCACCTGACCTCAGCATTATTGCTGGATGGGAAGAAGTTCTGGAATCAGTCGACGATCCTTCAAAAATCGTTTGTGATACACGTTCTCCTGAAGAATTTTCTGGCAAGGACGTTCGAGCCGCTGCCGGTGGTCACATTCCTGAAGCTGGCAATGTGAACTGGAACCGCTCAGTAAACGAACAGGGCGAATTCCTTCCGGCTGCTGAATTGCGAGATATCTACGAAGGCGAAGGCATCCAGGGCGACAAGGTCGTATTCACGCTTTGCCAAACTGCTGTTCGAGCAACACACTCATGGTTCGTACTCCAGGAACTTCTTGGTTACGAGACTGTGAAGGTTTACGACGGATCATGGACTGAGTGGGGCAACCGCACAGACCTTCCAATTACTACTCGATAGTAATTATTGCGATCAAGCAAAATAAACAAGCGCCGGCTCAATTACGAGTCGGCGTTTTTTTATGCACATTTAGTCGAAGTAAGAAATATAAACCTCTTCCAATATAGGTTTATAAGCGACGGATCAAACTAAGTTATTCCCTGTCTAACGAAACCTGACGTAAACACTTACTAGTATTCGTGAAATTTATCACACCCGCTTAGCGTTACTTAAAAACACCTAGCGCGTCGCCGTGTAAACCTAGATGTATGAGAATCGTGATTAACTACTGACTCATGTTCTCCACATACGGCATCGTCGGTCCGGTGATGGGAGATATGTTCAAAAACGCCGGAGCCGACAAAAGCCTTAGCCCTTGGCTGGCATAATTCCTGATCGTAGAAACCCTGAGCTTGCTACTTGGAATTTTCGTAGACAGCCAAAGAACCTCAACTTGAAGCCGTTGCCGAGCCGATTACGGCTTAGCAAAATGGCTACCAATCTGTATCCTTCCCGTAAATTCCTACTTTCGACTCAATAGTTGAAGTACGAAACTGGGTTTTGCCCGAAAAAAAACGCATGACGTGGTCTATTACGTAACTGGAGACACTGATGTCTGATTCGGAACTATATTCACCTTCAGAATCGTTCGCAGCGAACGCTCATATAAAGAGCTTTGATGAATACAAAGCTGAGTACGATAGGTCAATCAAAGACCCCGAAGCTTTCTGGGCGGAAAAAGCTTCCGAATACCACTGGTTCAAAAAGTGGGACACCGTACGCGAATTCAACTACGACGTTCGCAAAGGGCCGGTAGAAATCAAGTGGTTCGAGGGCGGACAAACCAACATCGCCTACAACTGTCTCGACAGACATCTCGAAACCCGAGGCGACCAAACCGCAATCATCTGGGAAGGCAACGAACCAGGCGAACAGCGAAAAATTTCCTACAACGAACTTTACGAAGAAGTTTCCAAATTTGCGAACGTCCTGAAATCACGCGGCGTAAACCGAGGCGACCGCGTTTCAATCTACATGCCCATGATTCCCGAACTCGCTGTAGCAATGCTCGCCTGCGCCCGAATCGGGGCCATCCACTCGATCGTATTCGGTGGATTCTCTGCCGACGCACTTGGCGACCGCATAGCCGACGCCAGCTGTACAACTCTCGTCACCTGCAACGGCAACCACCGTGGCGCAAAGCCGGTCAAAATGAAGACCGTCGCCGACGAAGCGATGGAAATCGCTGAAAAACAAATGGGCGTACCTGTCGAAACCTGCATCGTTGTCGAACGAATCAAAGACAGCGTCGGCGTTGAGCACGATATGAAAGAAGGTCGCGACCTCTGGTACGCCGACGTCATGGCAAATGCCGACCCCGTGAACGAAGCCCAGCCAATGGAATCGGAGGACCCGCTCTTCATCCTCTACACGTCAGGATCCACCGGCAAACCCAAAGGCGTGCAGCACACCACCGGCGGCTACATGGTCTACGCCGCGCAAACCCACAAATATGTCTTCGACTATCACGACGGCGATATCTACTTCTGTACCGCCGACATCGGCTGGGTGACCGGACACTCTTACATCGTCTACGGACCTCTCGCTAACGGTGCCACGACGATCATGTTCGAAGGAATTCCTACTTATCCTTCGCCCGATCGCTTCTGGCAAATCGTCGAAAAATGGGGAGTGAACCAGTTCTACACTGCGCCTACTGCGATTCGAGCCATCGCGGCTCTCGGTGACGACTACCCAGACAAGTACGAAATGCCTTCTTTGAAGTTATTGGGTTCCGTTGGCGAACCGATCAACCCCGAGGCTTGGCGCTGGTACAACACCCACGTCGGAAAAGGACGTTGCCCAATTGTCGATACTTGGTGGCAGACCGAAACCGGCGGAATTCTCATCACGCCTATTCCGGGCGCAGTGCCAACCAAGCCGGGGGCAGCTTCTATGCCGTTCTTCGGTGTTGAACCTGAAATTCTCGATCCTGAAAGCGGTAAGCCCCTTGAAGGTAACGGCGTTTCGGGCGTGCTCGCTCTGAAGTCGACATGGCCAGGTCAGATGCGCACGCTCTACGGTGATCACAAGCGGTTAGAGCAGACGTATTTCGACACCTACAAGGGCTACTACTTCACTGGTGACGGCTCGACCCGTGATGAAGATGGCTACTACTGGGTCACAGGACGTGTCGACGACGTTATCAACGTGTCAGGACACCGAATGGGCACAGCAGAAGTCGAAAGCGCTCTGGTGCTGCACGAAGCCGTTGCAGAAGCCGCAGTCGTTGGCTTCCCGCACGACATCAAGGGACAGGGTATCTACGCATATGTCACTCTGAACGTCGGACAAGAATACACCGACGAACTCAAGCAGATTTTACGAGGACAAGTGCGACAAGTAATCGGACCCATCGCCTCACCCGACGTCATTCACTGGGCACCAGCCCTCCCCAAAACCCGCTCCGGCAAAATCATGCGCCGCATCCTAAGAAAAATCGCCACCGACGAACTAGACACAATAGGCGATACATCTACACTAGCCGAACCCGAGGTAGTCGACGACTTGATTGCTAGGAAAGGTAGATAGGGGGGTGAAGCCTAATCTAAAGTAAGAGCAGCCATCTGCAAATGTCATCCTGAGGCGCACTAAGCACTGCACGCAATCCGACAATGCATTTTGTAACTGGTTGAACTTTTTCCAGGCACGAGCAAAATCGTCTTGCACGACATCTTCTGCCAGCAAATCATCGTCGGTAACTCCGTATGACGCCCTGAACAGGGCTTCCGAATGCAGACTAACGATCACGTGGAATTCTCCCGTATCGCCAGACCTGCACCTTTCGACTGCCTTGCATTCCAGACTTTGTTGAAGTGCTTCATCCATCGTTTAGTTACTCGCTAAAGTTCTCAGCCCTGCACTAATTAAAACGAGTGGAAACCGCGAGCCTACCCCGGAATTTCACCGGTCTTGCATGCCAAACGTTTGGCTCTAGGCTTTGTACGGAATACCGCTGAGCTCGGCGGCTTCCTTCATTACAATCTCGGTCATCTCACGAGGCGTTTGATCGTCAAAGTAGTGGGGGGTTCCGAATCTAACGGTGATTCTGGTACGAAGTGCGGGGATGGTCCAGTTGGGCGTAAACGGAATCCACTTTTCGATCCACCTGCCTACAGCCGACTGTTCGAGACCTCGTCCTTTGCGGTCGTACTCGATTCCGACGGGAACTATGGGAATTTTGAGTTCATGTCCCTTTTGCTTCAGATGCCTATCCTGATAGCGCTTCAGCAGACCAATCAGGCCTTCTTCGACTGAGTCGACAGAATCGTACTGATATTCACCCTGAGTAAACGCAGCAGTGATCAACCGCCGGTCCATACGGTCTTCGACATCATTTGCTAAATCAACAGCGCGTTTTCGTGTGTTAACGGTGCCACTTTCCTGCCAAATTACCGTGCCCATCGCTGATGTCATGTTCTTCTGAACAAAATTGATAGGTGCATTGTGTCCGAATGAATCGGTCGAAACGAAACTAATGAACTCGCCCGTAGAATTGGCTATAGCAAATACATCAGCCGAAGTTCGATGAACTGGCGCAAGCATTATCGGCCGAATGTTGGGAATTTCGCCTTCAACACGGCTACGAAGAAACAGGACGTGTTTAGCTACGGGAATAAACGTACGCCGGAAGACGTGGTAGTTGAAACGCCACCAATTTTCCTTAAGACCCAATTGCAATCCCTTCACGCATTCTGATTGCGCCGAGGCCGATCTAATGCAGAACGGGTACTCGCATCTTCTAGACTCTTGATTCTATCTCAGCAATCGCGAACCACACCGCTTACTAGTTAGAGAAATTCATGACGAATACACGAACAGCGTCCGCCATCCTTAACCCCGTATATACAATCCATCACCATGACATTGAATCCCACAGAAAAACCGAACATCCTCTACATCATGGCTGATGAAGCTATTGCCGATTTGATGGGTGCATACGACCACCCCGTCGTGAAGACTCCTAACATAGATAACCTCGTGGCTCAGGGTGTGCGATTTGACACCGCCTACACGCCGTTCCCACTTTGCGCACCTGGTCGTGCAGCGATGATGACGGGTCGACATGCTTCCAGCATTGGAGCGTGGGACAACGCTGCTCCATTTGCCTCCGACATTCCAACGTTCGCTCACTATCTCGCACAGAATGGCTACGACACCGTTCTCAGCGGCAAGATGCATTTTGTTGGCGCCGATCAGCTTCACGGTTTTTCACGACGACTCAACACCGACATCTACCCAGCGGATTTCGATTGGACTCGCCCTGAGTGGGTCGCTATGAAGGAATCTAAGGGTGAAGACTGGCGCGAAATAATGGAGAATCGCACCCAGTACAACGCGTCGAATTATGGTCCTGACGCTGTGAAAATCGACGCCAAGCATGGACCGCTTTCCTACGACGAAGAAACTCACTTCAGAGCGAAGCAATATTTAAACGCTCGAGGAAATAATCCCGAGCCATTCATGTTGACAGTTTCTTACCACCACCCTCATGAACCGTTCTGGCCGCCAAAGAAGTACTGGGACATGTACGAGGGCGAACAGATCGACATCCCAGAACTGCCTGATGATCTCGAAGATCGCCAGTCAATGATGGATATTTGGCTCAACGCCTATCACGGCGTGAAACTCTATGACCTACGCGATCGGGACGGCCTGTATCGACTACGACGCGCCTACTACGCGTTGATGACGTATATGGACGATCTGGTTGGCGAACTGCTTGAAACTCTCGAACAAACTGGCCTAGAAAAAAACACAATTGTCGTGTTCTCTTCAGATCACGGAGACATGCTCGCTGAACGAGAGATGGTTCAGAAGCGGGCATTTTACGAATACTGCTCACGAGTGCCATTGATCGTGAAATACCCTGACAATCGACATGCCGGAACCACAGTAAACACGCCTGTGACAACTCTCGATCTTCTGCCTACGTTCTGCGAGATGACTGACAGTGACGCGTCGCAACCATTCGATGGCGACAGCCTAATTCCGTTATTCGAAATCGAAAATCCTGATCGCCATGTATTTGTCCAAGCTCACGAGGTGGTCGGGGTTCCATGCATTATGGTTCGTAAAGGCGACTGGAAGTACAACTACATCCATGGTCATAAACCTCAACTGTTCAATCTCAAAGATGATCCAAAAGAGTGGGACAACCTTGCCGGATTGCCAGCATATGCAGTGATCGAAGAAGAACTCAACTCACTGATTCTTAGCGAGTTCGACCTCGACGATATTGCTGCTGAAAACTTAGCGTCAATCAGACGACGTGCTCTCATCAAAGAAGTGATGCAGAGGCAGGGAGTGACATGGACTCACAAGCCTGATTTCGACCCACGCCGAGATGCACTAGAACAGCACCTGCCCTAAAGCTAGTCAATCGTGAAATTCAATGCCGAACACAACCGGTTCAAGTGTCCGATCTTACCGCCGCTAGGCGTGATCGTACCGTATTCAGTTGATTCAAATGGCGATCAACCCGCGCCGCCCACTCACCACAGTTCCAACAGACCGCCTGTCAGGAAGTCATTCGTCGGGGGCCATATTGAATCGCTCAGCAGATCCCAACTGAGCTTGGTTCAGATAACCGAAAATACTCCCTTACTAACCGTACAAGCACCTCGTTTAGTTCGAGTTACGGGGTAGGGAATGTACATATGACCCTTAATTCGTCCTAAACAGTGGTGTGGACAAAAACTATAACCGATTACACACATGTCTCGCGATTTAATAATTCACAATCGAATTGCCAGGCTCGCTGCCGATCTGACCCCGGCCGCATTCGTTTGTGTTGTCACGTTCGACCCGAAATCTAACTTGATCACCGTGTCTGCCGTCTCCGGTATAGATCATCTCGCGTGTGTGGAGTGAACGTGACGGAATCAGTTCGTGCGTACGGATGCGTTATGAAAATTTAGTAGATCGACTTTCTCACGCTCTGTATTTAAATTCGATTTCGCTGAGCCAATATCGACGATACAGTGAATTCATGTCAAACTCACACAAACGAACATTTTCACTTTTCTCAGCCTTATTGGTGCTCGTAATCGCTACAATTGCGTGCTCCAGCAGTACCGACTCGAAAACTGCGGAAGATATTACAACTCCTAGTTACCAAACCTGCGAAGGTTTCGTAACTGCCGAAAACCTCGGAGGAGGCGCTGATCCAACAGGTCTCATTCACCGAGCAAAAGCCATATCAATCGCTTCGATTCCTGGCCTTGCAGATAGCGGAGCCACAGCAAACTGCCTAATCGAAGTGTTCAGGACAATCGATGGCGACGATTCACCCGTCCCTGGTGATTCGATCACGATCTCGTTAGTGCAATTCGAGTCCAGAGAAGTTGCCCTGAACCTATATAACTCAACACTCGCAGCGGCTATTCTCACCGGAGAGCAAGTTGGCGATCTTGCTAAAATACTTCAAGAAGTCGTTGGCGAACACTCCTACTTGATGGACGTCAAATCAGGTGGAGTAGGTGCGATCGTTGTCTTCGTATCGGGCTCCACTTTCGTCTCAATGAGCTCTATGACTGACGCTGAAAGTAACGCATTGCTTGATGGACAGCAGTTGGTTGATTCTGCACAAGGTCTACAATCTCGCCTTCCCTAAGTTAAAAAGTAATCCATGGAATACAAACTATTTGGACGCACCGGCGTGTACGTCAGCCCTATCGTGTTGGGCTGTATGATGTTCGGTCAAAAAACCGATCTCGACGTCACTTGCGAAATCATCGATTACGCACTTGGAAAGGGAGTTAACTTCCTCGACACTGCCGATGTGTACGGCGGTGGTGCTTCAGAAGATTTCGTTGGCAAAGCGCTTCAGCGAAACGGCAAGAGAAACGATGTATTTCTCGCTACCAAAGTGAACGGTCGTATGTCGCCAAAGCCAAACGACCTCGGAAACAGTCGCCACCACATAATCGAGGGCTGTGAAGCTAGTCTAAGGCGACTGAAGGTCGATCATATCGACCTCTATCAACTGCATCGACCGAACTCGCATGTTGCAATCGACGAAACACTGCGGGCTATGGATGATCTCATTGATTCCGGTAAAATTCGTTACGCTGGCACGAGCAATTACGGATCATGGCAGTTCGTCGAGTCGCTATGGGCATCAGAGAAGCTCGGCCTGAACCGATTCGTAAGCGATCAGTCGCCGTTCAACCTTGCCGATCGTCGTGCTGAACGAGAACACCTTCCTATGTGCCAGACGTACAGCACAGCATTCATTCCATGGTCGCCACTCGCCGCTGGCGGTCTAACCGGTAAGTACACGCGAAATACCCAACAGGCTTCTGGTACTCGATTTGGAGATGAAACCGACCCCGGCAAACTCAAACGATTTAGCGGAGGCGTAATGGATATCGCTGACGGACTCGTTCCAATCGCCGAAGCCCACAACGCAACAGTCGCTCAGATTGCACTAGCATGGGTCGCCGCACAGCGTGGAGTGACTGCGCCGATCGCAGGACCTCGCACGCTCGATCAGTTCAAAGACAATCTCCGTGCATTGGACGTTGAACTAACTAAAGAAGATTTCGACAAGATAGACGAGTTAGCCCCTGCCGGAACCAACGTTGCTGAATACTATGAAGCTAGCTTCAAGCCTAACGCTCACCGTTTTTAGACGGCATTATGACCTCTTCTTCTAATACCAACTCCAAAAAGTAAATGACCTCTAAATGACCGAAAAACGAAAAGTTCTAATTACCGGTGGAGCCGGCCTCATCGGCTCGATCATGATCGATAAGCTAGGCGACAAATACGAGTTTTCTTCTCTAGATCTAAAAGAGGCGGACGGAATAAAGTCGACAGTTACCAATCTAGGCGATCTCGAAGCGATCAATCCCGCTTTCGATGGAATAGACACCGTTGTTCACCTTGCTGCCGATAGATCACCGAAAGGTTCGTGGGATTCGATTCTCAAAAACAACTTCGTTGCCACCTATAACGTGTTCGAGGCATCGAAAAGAGCAGGCGTGAAACGAGTAATTTTCGCAAGCTCTAATCACGCCGAAGGAGGGTTCTATCTCGACGCTCCTTGGAAGCATGTGAATGAAGGCAATTTCCACCTGCTTGAACAAGACAACTATGAACTCGTTACCGAAAACCACATGATTCGTCCCGATAGCTACTACGGAGTCGCCAAGGCGTACGGAGAAGCACTCGGGAGCTATTACAACGACTACCAAGGCCTAAGCTCGTTCCATTTGCGAATAGGCTGGGTGCTGGAAACAGACGATCCGACGTTCTCTGCGTACTCACTATCGTTGTGGTTGAGTCACCGCGACACGGCACAGATCATTGATCTGTGCATCGATGCGCCAGAATCACAAAGTTATGACATTTTTAATGCGACTTCAGATAACACGTGGAAAATTTTCGACATAGAGCATGCGAAAAACGCTCTCGGCTACAAACCCCAAGACCGTGCAGGGTCAGAGTTCACACCGCGTTCGTATGAACGTACCACCTAGTTAATTCCAATTAGTTTGAATAGAAGAAAACACCCACTCAAGCTGAATTCAGCGTAAGTGGGTGTTTTCAGATACTGACGAATTCCATAACTCGAGTTGCTGGTTCAACGTAGGTCGTTACATCGCTTCAGAGGCATTATTAGCTTCATATCAACGAGCCATTCGCTCCACTCCATCACAAGATCACCTAATTAGCGTTGTTTGAATTTCGTAAATGATGAGGATAAAAATCATGGCAGGACTTACCGGCAATCAGGTCAAACTGGTCAAACTGGTCAAGCCAATTAGAGCTGCCATTTTATGGATTGTCTAACAAGGCTTAGGTGAAGCATGGACTGAGGTCTATGGCATTCTCTCGTCAACCATGATCGACTCGGCTGCGAAAGCTGCGGACGCTGCTTACCTAGCAGTTCAGACAGTAAATAGAAAAGGCGAAATGTACCGGCTTTTTGTTTTAACGCCGGTAAGATGCTGCGCAGTCGTGAATCCTGTTCCGCCCGATTTAACCAAGTCACTACTTCTTTCGATATTTGAGGATAAGTTTTGGAACTCAGCTGGGTACTGCCCGCGATAGCGAGCCCGTTCATATACGCGATAGTTTCGATTGGCGACAAGTGGATTCTGTCGACACTCAAACTGCGGATCGAAAGCTTCAACCTGTTCGTAGGTGGAACCCAGCTGGGAATCTCTCTGGTAATTCTTCTGCTTCTTGGAATTCCAGATGCCTCGACAGAAGCGCTAGCTGCTGCCATCGGTGGTGGAATGATCTGGGGAGTTGCGCTGATAATTCTGTTTATGGCACTGCGTCGCGAACAGATCGGTCGAATCGTTCCGGTATCTCAAACCTCACCCGTATTTGCAGCCATTCTCGGTGTGGTGCTTCTCGGCGAGAATCTTGAATGGTGGGGATGGCTAGCCGTTCTGTTGGTAGTAGCAGGAGCAGTTATAGTTTCGGCCGATCCGCACCAATTACTTTCTGGAGGATTCCGAAAGGTCTACTTATGGGTCGTTCTCGCTGCCGCACTAATCGGCATCGCCCAAGTTTTATTGAAGCTCTCATCAGATGAACTGAACGTGTGGCACAATATGTCACTTCGCGGGATCGGACTCTTTACAACACTCGCTATTCCGGTCCTAAGACCGTCGATTGCTAGGGATCTTGGTTCTTTCATCACCACCAAGAAAACCGCAATCCCGGTACTGATTATTGAAGGATTAGGCCCGATACTCGGCAACGGTTTCTTACTGCTAGCGTTAGCGAATGGACCAGTTTCGCTCGTGAGCGCATTGCTGGGCACTAGACCGATATTCATCTTATTGATTACGCTCGCTTTTGCACCGATTGCCAAGAAGGCACTAGCCGAGGAATTTACGAGAGCCGACATCATTACTAAGACGGTGTCGACCGCCGCAGTAGTAGGCGGCGTTGTAATCATTTCTCTCGCTAGCTAACGAAGGCTCAGCCGATTACACGATCTGGTTACGCAGTTCCGGTTCGCCGTTCCAAAGTCGAGTCAGATTGTCGTTGAGAATGTCTATTACACGTTCTTCGTAAAGTCGAGTCTCACCACCTGTGTGAGGCGTGATTATCACATTTTGAAAATCCCAGAATGCCGACTCCGCCTCAAGAGGCTCGTTCCAGAAATGATCAATTCCTGCGCCAGCAATTTGACCCGCCTTTAATGCAATAGTCAGAGCTGGTTCGTCGATGCACTGCCCTCTTGCAACGTTGATCAAATACGCAGTCGATTTCATCGCCAGCAGTACGTCCACATCCACGATATTGGTCGTTTCGGGCGTAAGCGGACAAGTCAAAGCGACAAAATCTGCCCTCGGAACGAGTTCCATTAGCTTATCGGGTGTAACTACTTCATCAGCGGGGCCTTCGGCGGTGGAAGGGTCGCGCTTGGTGGCGATAACGTTCATGTCGAACGCTTTGGCGAATCGTGCCAGCCGTGAGCCAATCGCACCCATGCCCACGATGAGAATCGTCTTGCCAATTAGTTCGTCTTCACGTTGAGTTAGATCACCAAGCATGCCTCGCCACGTGCGGCTGTTCTGGTTATCTCGACCCGTGTGGATATGTCGATTCAAACCCAAGATCAGCGACATCGCGTGTTCGGCAACTGCGTTTTGGTTCACACCTGACGCGTTGGCGAGTCGAATTCCACGTTTTTTAAGTTCCTCCAGTGGAAACTGATCGTACCCGGCCCCGATCGACTGAATGTACTTCAGTTTTGTCGCCCGTTCGAGCAAGGCGTTATCCCAGAAACCCGAGCAAACAAAAACATCTGCTTCTTCGATGCGATTCATCGTGTCCTCCGGCGTCCAAGTCTGAAAATATTTCACCTCAGGACTTCGGGCGCCGTAGCGCTCTTCCATCCGATAGGCAACGTGAGCAAAGTGGACGGTAGTGCCCGCAGCGGACGGAAAACTTTCAGACATGACTTTTCCAAATCGAAGTAATAATCACACGAAAAACGCTCAAAATTCTGGACAACAATGGAACCAAGATCGACAATATACGCAGGCAACCTGTGATTCCTTTGTCGCGATTTCTAGCAAGACCGAATCATACTGCCTAATTATCACCAGCGACCACAAGAACCTACATGCCAGCAAACATAACGATAAAAAACGAATTTGCATCAGTAACTATCTCACCAGATGCGGGTGCCTCAATGCGATCTTTTAAGGTGAATAAGGGTGGAACACAATACGAACTGCTCTCAGGTGGAGATAAAGCACACGTACCAACTGAACTTCCACATGGAGAAGGATCGTTCGTAATGGCACCGTGGGTGAACAGAATTCGCGATGGACGCCTCGTTACGCCAGACGGCATTCATGAACTGCCGATGAACGATAAACAAGGACCGTATGCTATTCATGGTCTGGTACGAGATCGTGTTTGGACGGTTAAATCCTCAACCGAAAGCTCTCTCGAACTCGAAATAACTCTTGCAGAACCGTGGCCTTATGCTGGAAAAGTTGAATACTCACTGGCGTTAGAAGGATCTTCGCTGGTGCAGACTATGGGGCTCATCGCCGACGAAAACGAGAGTCAACCTTTCCCGGGAAGCGTTGGTTGGCATCCGTGGTTCAACATTACTCTGGGATCCGAATCTGTCATCGCAAAAGCCGACGTTCATAAGCAGTGGGAACTACACAATAGAACTGCTAGCGGGAAACTTGAAGTAACTAGCATCACAGAGCGACTCCAAAAAGGAACTCATTTTGGAGTTCGAGAAGTAGATGGCTGCTTCCTGATAAATCCTGGTGGCGGCGCAGTGCTGAGATGGCCAGAGCTAACGATGACTATGACAGGGTCGGAAACAATCACCCATTTCATGTTCTTCTCACCAGAACACGCTTTATGCGTAGAACCGCAAACCTGCACGGTCGACGCCGCACAGTTGGCCGACAAAGGGCATGCGGACACCGGCCACGTGCTTGTCGATCGAGAGAATCCGTTGATAGCCACGACTATTTGGAGTTGGGAATAGGGAGATCAAGTGGCTACCGCTTTGAATATCGCATCATCTGAATCGGCTATCTCAATTAGCGGGCTAGAGTTCGCTTACGGAAATCGTCGTATTAGCTTTGTTCGCTAGCGATGCTGGGTGCTGCGGCCGAAACCGTGCGCAAAACCTAATTTTCTTACGTAAAAAATAGTCGCACCAAATCCGTCCGACAGTACTACAATTCGTGAACTCGCTCGCAGTTAGACGATGCGCATATACCTAATCAATAGACTCAGCTAGAAGATCCGAAGTTTCAGGTACTCATGTCCACAAATACGCTTGCAAACCTACTCAATCCATCGTCATCGACAGATGATTCGATCATCATTCCCGGCGGACCAAAGCTTTCGTACGGTCAGTACGCCGAAGAGATTGAACGGGTAGCAGGTCTACTTGCTGGCGCCGGAGTAAAACCGGGTAGACCTGTTTCTATTGTTTTGACAAACAATCTCGAATTCATGGTGCTATTCATCGCCGTCGCCCGAGCCGGTGCGGTAGCTGCCCCACTGAACTCGGCCTACACAGTCGATGAGTTCAAGTTCTTCATGGAAGATGCCGATTCGCAACTGGCAATTGTTCCACCGGGAGCACACATGGGTAGAGACGCAGCGAGCCAACTCGGCATTCCAGTACTCGACGCTTCGCTAGATGGCGGATCAGTCGTACTAAGTAACAGCGGTGGAGCAGTCACAAAATCGTCAGATGCACAGCCGCCTTCCGAGAGTGACATAGCTCTATTCCTTCACACATCAGGAACGACGAGTCGACCAAAGGGCGTGCCACTAACCCATGCCAACCTTATGAAGTCGATCAGCAATATCAAGAACCACTACGAGCTAACACCTGAAGACACTTCGATCATCGTAATGCCTCTGTTCCACGTTCATGGACTAATGGGAGCATCGCTCTCAACCCTGAACTCAGGTGGATCATTGGTCATTCCTGAGAAATTCTCGGCATCGACCTTCTGGGGTTTACAAAAGGACTACTCGGCAACGTGGTATTCGGCAGTACCGACTATTCACCAAATTTTGCTTACGCGAGCCGATGACGACAACGCTCCCCAGGAATCGTTCAGGTTCATTCGATCCTGCTCGTCAGCACTTGCCCCTGCAGTCTTCGAGAGACTTGAAGCACGATTCGGTACACCTGTTCTCGAAGCCTACGGAATGACAGAAGCTTCACACCAGATGTCATCGAGCCCTATGCCTCCCGGAAAGCGAATTCCAGGCACGGTCGGACTGGCAACAGGCGTAAAAATTGCAATCATGGATATGGCGGCTACAGGGCAATTGCAGAAAGCTGGCGACATCGGTGAAATCGTCATCAAGGGCGAAAATGTCATGCACGGCTACAACAACAACCCTGAAGCCAACGCCGAAGCTTTCGTTGACGGATGGTTCCGTACTGGAGACCAAGGATTCCTAGACGCCGAGGGCTATCTCGCGCTTACGGGTCGAATTAAAGAACTGATCAACCGAGGTGGAGAGAAGATTTCGCCACTCGAAATCGACGGAATCCTATTGAAGCACCCTGCTGTGGCAGAAGCGGTTTGTTTCGCCGTACCTGACGAAAAGTACGGTGAAGTTGTTCATGCTGCTGTAGTTCTGAAGGGCGACGCCGATCAAGAAAACATTCGGGCGTACTGTCGTGAACAGATGGCAGGTTTCAAGGTTCCGGATGTGATCTACATCGCAGACTCATTACCGCGAACTGCAACTGGCAAGATACAGCGCCGACACATGGTTGCGGCATTCGCTGAGGGTAAGTAGTTTCACGAGATAAGGTGCGCTGGTGCGAGGATAGAGATTTCTGATTTTGGTGACGGCGTTCCTTATTAGATTAGGTCTAGTGTTTTTAGTGCCTGAACACCCAAGTATGAACATGACTATTCTTCGCAGTATTTCAACATCCTCGCAATGACCGATAGATTCTTTACCTCCCACGCTAGGCTGTTCCGCCGAGTTGCTCGCGCATCCCCTCAGATTGCTCAACTGCTGTTACGTGTGAATAGTATTCGGCCAAAGGAATAGTAATAGGATCACCACCGGCACCAACATCAAAACCGGTTTCATATGGAGTCATGAACTAGGCGAGCTTCTGAACCGTATGTTAGTGGGCAGATTCCATCTTTTTAGGCGGGACTAATTTGTGAGCAACCAGACGCCAAAAATTGCCAGGCTCTACTTCTTCTAGGATGCTATCTGATTGAGCATGCTCGGCTTCGACAGTTCTCTGTCAGGCAATTTCAGATACTGTCGTCTTTAATTCAGTCATACACACCAGTTCCTGAGTTCGATTTACGAAATCTATCTGATAATTTTCCCCAAATTGTCGAAGTTGTCGATAAGCTTGGTCACCGTTCGTAGGTTTAACTTGTTGGATACATGAAACTCGTATATCAAATTATGTCGATGCGGCGTTAAAAATCATCGATCCAACGTGATATTTGTGGAAAGGTTCTCCCATGCTATTAGGTGTTGCGGGTCTAGTGCCAGGTGACTGGAAATCAATCGATGGAACTGTCCTCGATAACGTTGCAGAGCACGGATTCAAAACCGTTCAAATTCGAGTCGACGATCCGCAGTCGATGGGGAATGGCGACGTTAAACGCCTAAAATCCATGTTCGAGGGGCGTGGATTTGAGATGCCGCAAACCGTTGGAAACTACGGTGGAAAGTTGATTGCTGAAGACGACACCGAGCGAAAAAACGAGATCAAGTTCGTAAAACGAATGGTCAACGTTACGGCTCGACTCGGCAGCCCTAACACTTATCTTAGACCCGGCAGCTTGAATCCAAAAGGCGGGTGGATGCCTCACCCGCTGAACCATTCTGAGGAAGTGTTCGATCGACTCGTCGACAGCACGAAACAGATTTGCGCAGTTGCTGAGAACGAAGGAATCATGATGGCAGTCGAAGGCGGTACGGTTTGCCCTATCGACTCTCCACAGCGAATGAAAGATCTCATCGACTCAGTTGGGTCGAAGGCATTGGGACTGAACATGGACCCAGTGAACTTTGTAGGTTCTCTCGATATTGCATATGACACCACGGCACTCATCAATGAGTTCTACGAACTAATCCCAGATCGAATCGTTGGCGCCCACGCGAAAGACTTCACAGTCGTAAACGCACTTCTACCTCACTTCGAAGAGTCGATCATCGGACAGCCTGAAAGCCTGCTCGACAACGAAGCGTTATTAGTTGGTCTACAGAAGGTCAACCCGAACGCTCATGTTCTAGTCGAGCACCTTCCCGACGACAAAATCCCGGTTGCAGCAGCAGGAATTCTCAAGGTTGCTGAGCTTGCCGGAATTGTTTGGGACTAAAAGAAAATAAGAGGTCGTTACTAATTTAGACCGACTCTGGATACAAAACATTTTTTGGATTCGTCTTCTGGCGGTTTCAATAAGATAAATCTGCCCGGCAGTTTAGGAGCCAATCATGCCCGTCGATCTCTCTGGCAAACGAATAATCATCACAGGTGCTGCAACTGGCATCGGGCGAGCAACTACTCTTAGAGTATCGGCGGCTGGAGCAAAAGTAGCTGCATTTGACGTAAATGACCCCGACGGAGCAGCCACGATCGGTGACGTGAACGAAGCCGGTGGTGACGCCCGCTACTGGCACGTTGACGTGCGCGATGAAATTGCGGTTTCGGGTGCTGTGGCAGCCGCAGAGACATGGCTCGGGGGCGTCGACATACTAATTCATGTTGCCGGGGTACTACAGGGCGCAGCGATCGAGCTTGATGAGTTCCCAGAAGAAATTTGGGACACGGTTCTCGACATAAACCTTCGCGGATCGTTCACTATCTGTAAGTACGTCACTGGCGTGATGAAAAAGCAGGGCAAGGGTGTAATTATTCTTACCGCTTCAGGCGCAGGCGTTAACGGCGGCAGCTCGTCACTCGCCTACGGTTCTTCAAAGGGCGGAGTACACGGTCTTTCGCTCGTGATGGAAACTCATCTTGAGAAGTACAACATTCGCGTAAACGATGTTCTTCCGGGTGCCGTGGCCACGCCACTTAAGGTCGCTAACGTTGAAGACATGCACGCAGCTGGTGGAAAATCCGGCAACCTCGACGAGAAGATCGGAGCACTCGTTTCGCCTGATGAAATCTCTAAGGTTTACGCTTTCCTAGCCAGCGATGAAGCCAGCATGGTCAAGGGCAGCGTACGGACGCGTTAGCGGACAGTCGAGAGTTTCTAGCGACAGAAGCGACGCTAGACCAAAATGCCGCTGGGCTCCACGGTTCCACCCCTGTACTGGATTGCGTAAGCCCGAAATCACGAACTCCGGGTATGTATAGAGCGGAAGATTAACGCTATCGAAAGAACGGGTCAACGCCAATTAACGGCCAACAGTGATTTTGCCAGATCCAGCTGGCATGAAGTCAATCTACTCCTGCTTTGCGGTGTCGCGCTTCTCCCAGCCGGGGCGGAACATTCTTAGGAAGTTGCTCTTTCCGTATGGGTGTTTTTTGGCTTCATCTTCGTTCAGTGTGACGCCGATTCCTGGTGCAGTTGGCATAGCGAGATGACCATCTTCGACTTTAAGAAATCCCGTTAAAATATCACTCACCCACGGCTCTAAGAAATCATCGAAACACTCCTGAATGAAGACGTTTGGGGTCACGGCATCGATATGAAGAGCGACCATAGTTTTGAACGGACTTTCGGCGTTATGCAGAGCGATTTCAGCGTGGTGGGCTTCCGCAATTCCCGCTATTTGTAGTGATCTCCATATGCCACCGACTCCCAAAGGTTCGGGGTTAATAACGTCGGTCACATTATGCGAAAGGAACTCGCCGAACTCATGAATAGCCTTCATTCTCTCGCCCGCAATCATCCGAACAGGGATTCTACGCGCCACTTCCACGAGAGCGCTTATGTCAGTCGACAGAACAGGCGTTTCGAACCAAGTGACATCGTAGTCTTTGAGCCAATTACCAATCTCGATTGCGGCGTATGTGCTGAACCGATCATGTGCTTCGATCAAAATATCCACGTCATCGCCAACGGCCTCCCGAACTGCACCAATCAGCGCCTTAGCCTCGGCCGTTTCTCTGAGAGACATCTGCATGTGGGCATCGCCGAACGGGTCGAATTTGAGAGCTGTGTAGCCTTTGGCCACTACTGCGCTAGCTTTTTCGGCAAAGCCCTCTGGGGTTCTATCACCGGAGTACCAGCCATTGGCGTAGACCCGCACATTGTCACGAACTTTGCCGCCCAAAAGCGTGTGAACGGGAACCCCAAGAGACTTCCCGAGGATGTCCCAGCAAGCCATCTCGATTCCCGCCATCGCGGGTGTCACTTTGATATTTGCGGTCAGGTAGAGCTTATGAAATATCTCATGGACGTTGCGAGGGTCCATTCCGATGATGAGGTGCTTGACCTCTTCGACCATTGCAACTCGGGGCTGGGTCTCTGATCCGCCGGTTGCTTCGCCAACTCCGATCAGTCCTTCGTCGGTTTCAACTACAACGTATATCCAATTCTTCCACGGGTTACCAACTACAACAGTCCTTACATCGGCAATCTTCATACAACTACTCCATACAACTACTCCATACGAGACCGGATTCACTACAAACAGGTCGGCTCTAATTCTACTTCCTCTCATTTAATTAATGCGCTGCTAACGAGGCAGATTCAGGAATACAATCTCGGCTTATAGCGATAATGTCCGATCGCTGACTAACAACTTGAACATCTAATCAACTTGGCAAAGATCGTACCGCACGATTATCAGTACGGTCTAAACACCTTATAATCCTTCGATAAGACCGAACGATAAAGCAGTCTCTTTCACGGTTCATCAGTTCGATCGTTCCACACCCAAGTCAAGTACGAATATCTTAGTAAAAAGCTTTGGGAATTCATCAGCACCTAACCTGATGACGGATTCGAGCACTACTTCAACATTTCTACACACTCTCTGAACAGGTTCCACACATTCATTTTCTAAATTTGGTTGCAGGCAATCAATCAGTTAGGTCAATCGACCAAAGGTATAGAAAATGTTCAACAGAAAAATTACCCTCGGCGTAACCGCAGGACTCCTCGGAGCATTCGCCCTTGCAGGAGCGGCTTTCGCTCAAGAGGGCCCGGTAGACGGTGAGAAGCCACTGGATTCGATCAAGGACCGAGTCGCTGAAATCCTCGGCATCGATCGGGAGTCCCTCGACACCGCAATGAGAACTGCTCGAGAAGAGCACCGCGAGGCATCGCAGGACAAGCGATTAGCAAACCTCGTAGAAACAGAAACTATTACACAGGCACAGGCCGACGAGATCGAATCTTGGAAAGACTCGAAGCCTGAAGTTATCGACGATCTGATGAAGCTCGGACGCGGTCACGGCACTGGCGACGACGTAAGCATCAAAGCTAGAATTGCAGCACTCGTTGATCAGGAAGTCATCTCGCAGTCTGAAGCTGACGCAATAACTGCATGGGCCGAAGCCAAGCCCAACTATCTCAACGATCTCCGTGAAGAGCTAAAGGGTGGTCGAAATGGCGAAGGCCGATATGGTCGACAGCGTCACGGACGCCATAACCGCGTCGTACCCGAGGGTCGGGACCAAGGACGTGGACCAGGATTCAACCAAACTACCCCTGAGGCTGGCTCCGGTACATCGTTCACTCTACCGAACGGTGATGAAATTAGCGTTTAGTCCGTACTAACCAGACCTCCTACGAATGGCGCTCTTCGATTTATAGAGGAGCGCTTTTTGCGTCTATCTCAAACGATTTAGAGAATTATTCGTACCGACACCCAATCGACAGAAGCCTAATATGTTCGGAGTAAATTATTCGACGATTCTGAATCGGTAGAATCATCGGATTGAACTTGAACCTAAGATCGGCTCAGGAAATTCGCACATGCCTCAAAGCTCGAACAACAAAACTCAACGACTTCAACAGTGGTTCGACGACCAACCAAGGTGGGATCGCGCCTCCTATGGAGAGTTCATGCACGTCGGTGGTAACCAGACGATCTTTCGGATCGCTCTTGAAGATCAAAAGATAACCACCGAAACTAAAGTGCTAGATACCGCCTGCGCAGTTGGCGGAAACGCTCGATGGATGGCGTCTTTGTACGGATGCCAGGTGTACGGGAACGACATCGATGAGCAAGCCCTAACGGTCGCTAGAGATCTTGCAGAAATCGAGAATATTTCCGAACTTTGCACATTCGTGAAGGCTTCGGTTGAAAATCTACCGTTCGACGACAACTCGTTCGACATGGTTATAACCACCGACGTTTACGACCCTGCTGAAGTCAAACGGGTTCTAAAACCCGGTGGAAGTTTCATTGTTGTTTCGTTGTTTGAAGATCCCAAAGTCACGCCCCTTCAGCTCGCTGAAAGTTGGGGACTTGAACTAGAAATACCGCTAGACGTTACTGACCTAGCTTTCGCATTCAACCGAGCGAAAGAAACAGAGGCACGGCTACTTCACGAATCCGGGATGATCGGCGCACGTGAACTAATCGACATCATGAATGAAAGCATCGTTCCGTATACCCTCGGCGGCCGCCACTACATTCTGCGACTACGCAAAAACTAACATACTGACGATTACCCTTAACTCCTCAATAAATAGATGACCAATAACACTACCGATCAATACCGTGGCATCTACGGAATACCCGCCACTCCGTTCAATGAAGACGAAACTCTCGACATACGCTCATTAGAAAGCGTTCTTGAGTTTTCAGTAGAAAACGGCTGCCATGGGATCGTGATGCCAGTAATGGCGAGCGAATACCAAGCACTAACCGACACTGAGCGAAAACAGGTATTCGATCTCACAACCAAAGTGGTTGGCAACCGTATTCCAACGGTTGCAGGTATTTCTGGTATATCGAATATTCACTCGATTGAACTGGCGAAATACGCAGAAGGTGTCGGGTTCGATTCGGTGATCGCCATGCCGCCGTTCAACATCTCGAGACCATCTACGGACGAAGTCAGAAACTTCTTCGAACTACTCAGCGATGCCGTAAATGTTCCGATCTGGATTCAGAATCACTCGTTAGGTGCACCGTTCAATGCGGAACAACTAGCCGACCTCTGCAAAAACGTTGAAAACGTGAGCTACGTTAAAGAAGAAACTATATTTGCGGCACAACTAACGACCGCCTTACTGGATCAGGCTGGAGATTCGGTCAAAGGCGTTATGGGCGGGATGGGCTGTAAGTTTCTGATTTCCGAATTCAATCGCGGAATGTGCGGGAACATGCCAGCATCTCACTTTGGCGATATCCACTCGAAGATGTGGAACCTGCTCGATGACGGATACGAGTCTGAGGCGAGAGAGATTCACACTCGTATGGCGCCCCTCAACAACTACGAAAGCCTTTACGGCATGCGAGCGTTCAAAGAAATTCTCTATCGCCGAGGCGTTATTACGTCCCCAACCACCCGATCTCCCGGCAAAAGCAACTTAGACAACTACGATCTGGCCGAGTACGACACTTTGCTGTTGTCTATCGATGACCTAATGACATGGAAGGCCTCCTAGACCTTTGAAAATAGAAGCTATCGATCTCTTTTACGTCGCACTTCCGAAAATCACACGAACCGCCGATGGCACGCAGGACTCCCTTGTAGTTCGTGTTCGAACGGACAACGGCCTTGAAGGCTGGGGAGAATGCGACGCTTCACCTCTCGTATCGTTGACTGCTTATGTGATGCCGATGTCACACTCGAATATCATCAACATTCGTGAGGCACTGCTCGGCGAAAGTTTAGATTCACCTGAAGACGTAGTTCGCCTTAGAAATAAAGCCGGAGAGTACGGACTCGATATCCAGCAACTTGACCACGCTGTAGCCGGTGCCGATATCGCTATGTGGGACGTACTCGGAAAACATCTTGGCGAACCAGTTTGGAAGCTGATCGGTCACGAAGCTTCGCACAAGAAACTTCCGTACGCCAGCGTGCTGTTCGGCGATAATCCTGCTGAGACCCGCGCAGTCGCCGATTCGATAGTTGAACGTGATTTCCGTGCTGCCAAGTTCGGATGGGGTCCGATGGGTCGCGGTTCGCTTGCAGATGACATCGGTCTTGTACAGGCTGCCCGTGACGGACTCGGACCTGATGCCAAACTGATGGTAGATGCCGGTGTGATTTGGGGCAACGACGTCGATACTGCTTACGAACGCGCTGTCGCGTTTGCGGATCTTGGCGTTACATGGCTGGAAGAACCGCTTCGAACTGAAGAAGTTGGCGCGTACAAAGCATTGAGCGACAGGGTTCGTGCGAACGGCATAAATATCGGTGTTGCTGGAGGCGAAGGCGCCGACTACTACCGAGCTGCCGACGACATGATGACAAACGCAGGACTCGACTTCGTACAGATCGATGTTGGACGCATCGGTGGAATTACTGAAGCAAAACGGGTCGCTGACAAAGCACACGAACTCGGCATACAGTACGTGAACCACACGTTCAAAAGCCATCTATCAGTAGCTGCTTCGATTCACGTCTTCGCTGGATACGAAGAGTTCGATCTAACTGAATACCCTGCTGGCGATTCGCCACTCATTCTTGGCCTAACGGCTCCAACGGGCATTTTCAGAGACGCCGATGGATTAGTCCGGGCTTCTGACAAGCCCGGACTCGGCGTAAAAGTAAACCTCGACGCAATTCGCGCATACCAGCGCCAAGTAAAAATCGAAATCGATGGCGAAATACTGTTCGAATCGGACAAGCCATAGAGCCATTCGCCTCACATCCAATCACATCTCGTATCGCGAACCCAGCGAGATCGCTTATTGACGTGCCCTCTTCCCCTTCATAGAATTCGTTCACTGGCACTCGAAGCCCGCGACTGCTAACAGTCGGTAAGGTCGAGTGCTAATCAATAATTCGGTATGAATTGAGATTGAAACGGTGTGTCCGCATCGTTCATCTGAGTTTGATAATCCGAGTTGTCGTCTACCACTAAGGAGAACCATTTCAGTGGCATTGAACCTCACACCGCTTGGTGACAGGGTGATTATCGAGCCTGCCGACTCAGAGGCATCAACCTCTCCCGGCGGAATCATCATTCCCGACACCGCGAAAGAAAAGCCTCAGCAGGGTGCAGTTGTTGCAGCCGGCCCAGGTCGAACAACCGACGAAGGAACAGTCATCGACATGCCTGTTTCAATCGGCCAGACCGTCATCTACTCGAAGTACGCAGGTACCGAGTACGCAGAAGGCGGAGTTGACTACCTCATCGTTCGAGAGAGCGACATCCTCGCAATAGTTGAATAGTTCATCACGAACTAATCATCTCAATTTGGAGATTTATAAGTAATGGCAGCTAAAGATCTAAAGTTCGGCGATGACGCTCGAGCACGCCTTAAAGAAGGCATCGACGTTCTCGCCAACACACTAAAGTCGACACTTGGCCCACGTGGTCGAAACGTTATCGTCGACAAGAAATTCGGCCCTCCGCAAGTCAACTCCGACGGTGTAACAATCGCCAAGGAGATCGACCTCGAAGATCCGTTTGCAAACATGGGCGCACAGCTTCTTAAGGAAGTCTCAAAGAAGACTAACGACGATGCTGGTGATGGCACGACTACTTCAACTGTTCTCGCTCAGGCAATTATTGCTGAAGGCTTCAAGAATGTTGCAGCAGGCGCCGACCCTATGGCACTCAAGCGCGGCATGGAAATCGCTATGGCTTCCATCCGCAAGTCGATCGCCGGACAGTCAACTCCTGTTGACACAAAGGAACAGATCGAAAGCGTTGCAATCCTTTCTTCCCATGACGACGAGATGGGCACCCTCATTTCCGACGTTATGGAGAAGGTTGGTAAAAACGGCGTTATTACTGTAGACGAGTCGAAGTCTCTTTCATACGAGACCGAGCTCGTTGACGGTATGCAGATCGACCGTGGTTACCTCTCACCTTACTTCGTGAACAACTCAGAAAAACAGGAAGCCGTTTTAACCGATCCTTACATTCTGATCACTTCACAGAAGATTTCTGCAATTTCAGACCTTCTACCTGTTCTTGAGAAGGTTATTCAGACCAATAAGAATGTTCTCGTTATTGCAGAAGACATCGAGGGCGAGGCTCTCGCTACTCTCGTTGTGAACAAACTTCGTGGCACACTGAACGTTGCAGCGGTAAAGGCTCCTGGCTTCGGAGATCGCCGAAAAGCAATGCTCGAAGACATTGCTATCCTCACCGGTGGCACGGTTATCTCAGAGGAAATCGGTCGTAAGCTCGACACAGTTACTCTCGATGACCTCGGCAAGTGCAAGCAGGTCGTCGTTTCTAAAGACGAGACCACGTTTGTTGACGGTAAAGGTTCTGCTGACGCTCTCAAGGGTCGCAAGGCCGAGATCGAGTCACAGATTTCCGACACTTCATCCGACTACGACCGTGAGAAGCTTCAAGAGCGACTCGCTAAGCTGTCCGATGGTGTTGCCATCCTCAAAGTCGGTGCAGCCACCGAAATTGAGATGAAAGAGAAGAAACAGCGTATGGAAGACGCCCTATCGGCTACCCGTGCTGCTGTTGAAGAAGGAATCGTTCCCGGTGGTGGAACAGTTCTCATACGAGCTGCTGCAGGACTTGAAAAAGTAACGTCAGACAACTCTGACGAGCAGACCGGTATCAACGTTCTTCGAAAGTCTCTCATTGCTCCCATCAAGGTCATCGCAGCTAACTCCGGTTACGAAGGCGCTGTGATTCTTGCGAAGGTTTCTGAGAACACTGACAAGAACTTCGGTTTCGACGCTCACAAGGGCGAGTACGGCGACATGGTCAAGATGGGAATTGTTGACCCTGCCAAGGTAACTCGTGCAGCAGTTGAAAACGCTGTTTCCGTAGCTGGAATGATCCTCACAACTGAGGCTCTTATCAGCGAAAAAGACGAGCCAATGATGCCACCAATGCCTGGTGGCGGCGCTCCTGGCGGAGACATGGGCTTCTAAATAGCCTTTGCTTTGCTAAGCAATTTAGAAAAGGGTCGCATCTTTCGATGCGACCCTTTTTCGTTAATCCGGTATTAATCCTTGACCTGTCATTCTGAACTTGATTCGGAATCACGATTTACATCCACTGATCGAACGCTCAACCGTATAATGCCGCGACTTGGATGATCGCTACTTCGAACGAGAACCTGAATCAAGTTCAACATGACAATGTACAATTTGCCTCTCGAACAGCCGTATGAATACCGCTCGCCAAGGAGCCACCCACATGGAACAACGCCAATACTCGTGCGAAAAATGCCATGCAACTACGTTCAAGGCCGGTGAAATACGAACTACCGGATCTGGTATCAGCCGCCTGTTCAACGTCCAAAACCAGAAGTACCAGACCGTTTCGTGCGAAAAGTGCGGCTTCACCGAGCTATACCGGCTCGATGGCTCAGGCTTCGGAAACGTTCTAGATCTTTTCGTGGGTTAAACGGTTTAAGATGAGCGAACTCAAGTCAGCTTTTCAACCAACTCAGCCCAGCTGTACGCACTGACATCGAATTGATCGAGAGAGTGCACAGGCTCTGGTGTTGGATAAACGTCGATCCACTCGTCCTCAACGTGAATGTAAGCCGTCTTGAGACCGGCATTCTTAGCGCCCATCAAATCGGCAGCGTGCGTCGCGACCATCATCACTTCCTCAGGCTTGTGTCCGAGAAGTTTCGCTCCTTGCTGGTACGCCTCGGGATCCTTTTTATAATGATCCATGAATTCGCCCGACATGATGCCGTGCCAGCTGAGACCGTTGAGTTTCGAACAGTCCACGACAATCGAGAAGCTCAGTACGGTCAAAACGGTTGTCGTGTACACCTCACGCAGTTTATGGATGGACTCGACCGCGTCTGGCCAAGTCTTCATCCTGTGCCAAACCTGGTTTAGCTCATCACGCTCATTCGTGGATAGCTGTAGAGAACCGTGCTTATCAAGCACTTGATCAAGAACACGCCTATGCAATCCATCAGCATTCATGCGAGGCAAATCACCGGACTTAACAAATTCTAGTTCCTCGAACATGCGAACCCGCCAGTCTGTCGCAAATTGTCTCGGGTCAAGTCTTACCTTTTGCTCATCCGTAAGGCGTTGAACCTCGGTCTCTATCGCTCCTCGCCAGTCGAACACTGTCCCGCCAACATCGAACGTAAGCGCTTTCACGCCGGGAATTTTCATAGTGGTTCTGCCTTAAAACATTTATCAGTGGTGATTACAGCATTCCTGTAGCGCCAAGTCCCAAAAAGTAGCGGCCGGCTGTTTCGTAGTTGGTCTTTCGACCTTGAATTTGCTGGGCGATGGTGTGGATGTCCTGCCATCGACGCTGGATCGGCGTGCTTTTGAAAATAGCGCCGGCTCCAAACATGTCGTAAGCCGTATCGACCACTTCAACTGCGGTTCGTATGCCGTAGGTAGCAGCCATACGAACTTCTATACGCGTGGCCATGTCCAGTTCACCGTTGCCACAAGCCGATTTCCACATTGCCTCGGCACTTTGTCGCACGTACGCATCTGTCGCTCTAATAAGTGCCTCAGATTCGCCTATTTCTTGATGCACTGTAGTTCGGTCGACCATTGCACTAATTATATTCCGCTGAGTCTTCGAGCGAGCAATTTCAACCGCATCGTCCAAGCACTGTCGTGCGAGCGTCAACGCTATCGTTGCGAATCCAATACCAAACATAGGAATTTTTGGAAGCACGTAGACGGGTCCTGGGACACGTGAAGGATCCGACTCCATGTACACGTGACTATCGGCAACAAATACATCGTCAGCTTCAAAGCTGAAGCTAGCCGTACCGCGAAGTCCGTTCACATCCCACCGGTCCAACATCATGACTTCCGATTTTGGCATCAGGAACATCGGCATCTCGCCTTTGCGCCCCTCGACCCGTGAACGGGCGGCAACCCAAGTTGAATGACTGCTTCCGCTACTGAAATCCCAATGACCTGTAAGTCGATATCCGCCATCGGTTGGAATTGCGACGGTGTCACTTGAAGGTGGACCGTTCGTTACGATCCCACGAGGTACTCCCCATATTTCGAGGGCCGTTCCAGGCAGCATTCGTGCTGCATCGGTGGCAAAAATGTTGTTCTGGCTGATGCACCACGCTGTGCTGCCGTCCGCTTGAGCGAACAAGCGGGTGATTTCGACGAACGACGGGTAGTCGATTTCTTCACCGCCGAGCGACTTCGGAACCAGCAGTCGAAACATTCCGGCGTCAGCCATTTCGCCCGCCAGATCTGCAGGAATGCGCCTCGACTCCTCTATTTCGTCGGCTCGGTCTGCGACATTGGCAGCAAGTTGGCGTGCGAGATCAATGTATTCGTTAAAATTTGGACTTTTCATCGGGGCAGGGTATCAATATTCCCTAAGATTCCGTAAGAACTTTCAGCATGTTCATACGTATCTAGACTAAATATCGTCGAGTATAGAATCTACCCAGAGACGGTATAAACGGCGTGATACTGCTAGTAAACAGGCGCTTTTAAGCCTCGTCTGGCCCATCATCACGGTCTTCTGAAGCCACAGAAAGACCTTCGTATAGACGGGTCATTCCCTCCAGCCATTTACCCTGCACAGCGGGATCCCAAGCTGGGTCAAAGTCTGGATATTTCGCAAGAATTCTGTCTGCCAATTCGAGCTTCAGCGATCCGCCCTTAACCACCATCTCAACAGGCGTTTGCGCGGGTATTTTTTCAGCTACTGCTACCGAAGGTGTGACAGGTCTCTGACGTGTCGCAGATACGGTAGCTCGCCCTTTGCTGGACCCATGTCGCCCAACCAGAATGCGCTTAGACAGTTCGATACCTGCCGCCTGTGCAGCACGGATAAAGAACGCCTCGCATTTCGTCAGCACACCCTCTTTTGTACCGAACGACCTGAACGCTTCGCGGAACTGACCTTTGCTTGCTCGAGCCAAATCTAGATCGAACACAGGAATATAGAACCGTTCAAGAATCCGACGTAGTAAATCCCTTCTAGCATTCCCTTCAGCGTGGACCAAATCTTCCAATTCGTTTGAAGGATGACCGTCTCCATCGACAAGAGTAAGAACCTTCAATGCGGTCATTAATTGGGTTCCGGAGCTACCTGAGAACCTCGGACCCCAAACGGTTTTATCAATACGTCCTGGAATGCCTTCGTCAAGAAGGAATTCCAAAAATGTTTGGAATGTCCGGTACGGGACATATGGGGGAACAGTTGTTGTTTGTTCTTGAAAGGTCATTTGAACTGGGAAATGGTCATTCCAAGCCGGAACACTGTTCACACTATCTCCCAGAAATTCCAAAGTCAAATGTTATTTGGAATGACAATTTCCCTGAGGGGACAGTTTGTGAAACTACTCTTTGGAACGCGGAGAATAACATCATCAATTTGGAATGCACTGCGCAGTTGGACCAGACCGATCTGCACATTCCTATTCCGAACAAACGTGAACTCGAATGTTGACGAGACCACCAAATAGATGAGGAAAAGCAAGTGAAAATTCCGATAGACCAGATCTTCCCGGACCCCGATATGCCTCGCTCAAAGAAGCCCAACGGACGTCGAGAGAATACACGTTCTGTTCGCTCGAAACGCGATCCGGTCGTTCTGTCTACGAACAACGGATACCTTCTTCTCGCAGGTGAACGCAAGCTCACTGCAGCTAAAGAAGCAGGCGAGGTTACCGTCGAGTGTACTGTCAAAGAAGAGGTCACCCCGCAGGAGCATTGGGAGTTCTCGCTAGCGGAGCAATACCACTCTTCTCTCGTCCCAGCGATGGACCTCGGGCGGGCATTCATGAAGTACCGAGACAGCCATGAAGTAACCCAACAAGAATTGGCTCGTCGAACCGGGATTACACCCGGAACTATCCATCATTACGAGAGTCTCATTCGCACGCTAGACCCTGCTCTTGGTGAACGTGTAAACAGCGGGGAATTGACCTTCAAAGAAGCACGGTCAATCGCTGATATTGACGACCATGTTCGGCAGAAAGAAATCGCACAACCATTCATTGACGGGCGTCTCTCCAGCGTCCACGTCGAGCGCATTGTCGGGCGAGCAAAAACATCGGCAACCCTTTCAATCGAAGACATCATTGAAGAGGTTGTAAATGGAAAGCGCGCACCCGAGCGCGAGCGAGAACCGGTTACTGTAATTCAGCCAGCCATCCCT
>CAJQSP010000060.1 GCA_905614375.1 uncultured Dehalococcoidales bacterium
CGCTGTGAATAGGGACGTGAACAATCAGATCGGCGGGTGGCTTCGGCAGTCCCGCTCCTAATGGCCCATCACCTAGACCGTCGACTCCGTGACACGCAACGCAAGCCGTGGCGTAAACCGGTTCGCCAAGTGCCACTGATTCAGCAGTTGGAGGGAACGGATTCCGAATGGTTTCCGGCAAGCCAAATCGTAACACTTGTACGTTCAGCACAAACAGCAATCCAAGCACGACTACAACAACGCCCAGTGCAATAAGAGCTTTTTGGGCGTCAGCAGTTCTGAATATTTTTCGAGCTACTTTGCCACGAACGCCGAGCAGAACGACTAATCCTCCGATGATCAGTATCTGTAATCCGAACAGCAAATTTGCAGTGTCGTTGTCAGGTCTTATCGCACCGGCTGCCGTTTCAGTCGATTGAGCGTCGAAGCGGAACGCAGTGCGTGAGTCGAACGCGTCGGGTCGTTGGACAACAACTTCAGCTTGATACTCGCCTGCAATATTGATCCGAGCGCCGTTAAGACGCCAAATGCCGGCTCCTGTGTCTTCCAGCGATACGAGCGGTTCACCGAGATCGTCATCTACGAACTTGAGTCGCACCCGCACGTCCACAGCGTTATCGATCACTTCGCCGTTCGGCTTGGTCAATCTGACTTTTATGTCGTTAGGCCCGATTTCGGCAGGATTGATCTTGATATCAAATTCTGTACCTTCTGCCTGATCCTGATAGGCAACATTTTCTGTAGAGACGATTCCAGTTCGACCCGCGTACTGTCGAGCGGGTTCTAAGCTTGCCAGCCAACCAACTGCAGCGAATACCAGAACTGCGATAGACGCCTCGATAACCAATGATCGACCAAATCGACGTTCTCCACCGATGCCGAAGTTCTTGGCTACCTTGAATCCGTTGTAACCGGCGAATACGAAAAGGGAAATGATCAATGCCAACTTACCGACTAAGAACCAACCGTACGGCGTAGGCACCGCAGCAGGAATTGTGACCTGAATGTAGGTAGAGAAAATTCCGGTAGTAACCAATATCCCTGCGCTCAGCAATCCAAGCACAGTGAATTTTGAGATCGCTAAATTGAGTAAATCGGAAGCGTCTGATCCGCTTAACTCCCTGATGAAAACAGGCACAGCGATTGCTAGATAAATCACGCCACCAAGCCAGACCATCGCCGACACTAGGTGAACGAAGTCGGTGACGATAGCCAAGTTTTTTATCTCAGACGGCGAAGCGGCATTATGACTGCTTGTGGCGATCAATCCCAAAAATACTAGGCCGAGAACCGCTGCTACCTGAGCAAATACCGAATCTCCGAGAATCGAATGTGCCCGATTTTGCTGTTCTTCGGATTCATCTTCTTCGTAGTCATCGCCAGCGGCAGCCGATCGCTTGGCGACGAAAAACAAAATTCCAATGCCGATTGCTGCGACTATACGATACGTCCAAAGTCGCCCCCATCCGCTGTCGAACGCTACAGATTTTATAATCGCTAGGTCAGGAGCGAACGCCGAATTATCAGATAAAACACTTGCTTGTTGAAGCAGTTGCCCCAGCATTGCCAATATCAGCACTGCAAGCGAAATCGTTGCGACCTTCGACCATGCATTCGACGCAGCTATTCCTGCAATTCCCCAACTGTCTTTTGCCGAAGCACCGTAAACAACCGGAACACCTATGATCAGTTCAAATGCTAGTCCGCCAATGACGATGGCAGCACTGAGAAATACGAGCCAACGCATCCACGGGTCGGCGACAGTCTGCAACAACGGCTGCTCGACTGCATCTATCTGTGCACCAGCGGAAAGTGGTTCGCCAACGGCAAATACGAATGACCCAATGACTTTGTGACCGTCGACCGACGAAAGATTCTTCCAAATGACGGTATAAGTGCCGTTTTCTAGTTCGGGTAACCCGACCGACATCGCCGATGGCTCTGAAAGATCACGGGTCGAATCATCGAGGTCAACTCGCTCGGCGGCCGAGTTCAACACGGTCACAACGCTGAACGACTCTTCAATAGGTTCGCTGTACCAAATAACCACACGGCTGGGCGAAGTTTCAAGTTCACTGTTAGGTACAGGTATCGAATTAATCTGGTTGGCGTGTGCATCGATGCTTTTGCTCGGAGAAACGAGCAAAACAGATATTGATGCGAGCGTGATCAGCCCGAGTAACGATCGGAAAACTAGCGGGTTTCGTTCAAACAATCGACTCAACGCTTACGTCGCGCCTTTCTCTTTTTCCGTCGCTCTTCTTTATCTTTACTAGCCTTCCATGAGAGGAAACCTAACGCAATTAAAAGCACACCGATCCCGCCAAAAATAATCGCCTCGTCATACGGCCCGCCAACTCCATGGAGTACCGGTAATCGAGTCATCTCAATCTGAATCGGTGTAATTTTAATCTCCTAAGCGTGAATTACGCTTTTTTACCCGAACGCTGGAATGCTAATCCACCGAACACTAATCCGATAAGACCTAGTACCAATGCAACGACAGCTAATGTGTTTGCACTTGAAGCAGAATCGGCAGCATCTGAAGCGTCCGTTCCGGCAGTGTTGGCAGTTTCAAGAGCGCCACGTGCGGCGTTCTCTGTTTCACGAGGTCCCGACAACTGAACTGGGAATTGAATGTCGGTAGCAGTAGTAACTTCGTCAAACGTTGTATTGCTTGATTCGAAGCTCTCGTCGATGGTCTGGCCTTCGAGGTCGCCGAAGAAACGGAAGTTGTAAGCACCAGGTGAAGTCGGAATGAACTCAGATTTGTAGTGACCCGGTGAGTTCCAAGCTTCGTTCAAATCCATGATCTGAGAAACCGATGATGCAACGTGAGTTACTTCAACTTGAAGCGTTGTGACACCGATGACTGCGTTCAGTGCAATAGGGGCGCCGGCCTCTGGAGTCACATTACTAAGAGGGCCACTCATTACAACCGTTGGCTCACTCATGTGGTTCTCGAATTTGACCGTCGTTCCAGCCTGGATCATAACGATTTCTGGGACGAAACCATTTTCGTGAATCTCGACAAGAACTTTAGACGCTGCCGGATTGTCGTGACCAATCATGATCGAACCCTGAGCCTCAATAGGATGAGCATGGAACGGAACGGTTAGATCTTCGAAATCGTGATCGAATGTGAATTCATAATAATCACCAACGGCCAATTCGTCGACGAATACTCCACCGTGCGATACGAGATCGATTTCTGTTGCCATTTCGTCGCCCATCGACATATCCATGCCGTCATGGTGGGCGTGATCTTCTTCAACAACTAGCGATGTGATCCGCAGTGAAACCCCATTCAACATTCCTTCGACGGCAGGTTCGGTTATGAACCCTACGACGAAGTTATAGCCACCAACATCTCGCCCCTCGTGAGCGAGTACGGCGCCGGTTCCGAGTACAGCGAAAAGTACAGTAAGTAAAAGTGCAGCTCGTGTGCGATAAGAAAACAGAGACATTTTAGCTCCCAACTAGTAATCGATCTCTATTGAGACGATTCGAATAAACCAAACATTGCGCAATTAGGCGCGTCGAGGTGGTCTATCCAAAGGAGCGATCGTTTCGTTGTCGGGGACGATGGATTCGCCGACCTGAATTGCGACCAAGTGAGAGTCGAAATCTGGCACTAACGACTCTAGAGCCGCTCCATCTAGCGTCAGCGGGCCATGAAACCCCGTTACAGACGTGCTGGTGACAGATAAGCCGTCACCGGTCGTTTCCCCGGAGGAATGATCGTGATTGACCAGCGAGTGATCGTGAAGATTCGTATCTTCTCCAACAAATACATGAGCGTGAGCGGGTGAACGATCGGCGTAGTGATGGTCGACTGCCGGTCCGAAAACTGGCGTTAACAACCCCAAGACCATGACAACCGGCATGAGACTCATTCCGAACGAGATAATCGTTCGTCCGAATCTATGTTTAGCTCGTGTTACCAAAAATCTTCAGCCCATTTAGTCGCTACGATGGCGCTTCACACACATCAGTTTATTTATCGACAAATCAAGGATGTACGTGCAGTGTGCCTTTGCGCAATTGCACTGTATAAATATAAAGACAGGATTCACCGAAGTGTCCAACCGAACTGACGGCGAGATGGTAAGAGATAAATTTAGTGCCAAAAAAACGCCGTAATTAGTTGAAATTCTCGGTTATAACGAATCCCGCCTGCATGAGGAATACCAGCACTGTTGCTAACAGTACCCACACGATATCCAGATGGATGGGTTGTATTTTATCGCCTGTAGTTCCTTTCAAACCAGAAATCTGGTCGTATATTAAATAACCGGTGATTTGCTGCCTTCAACTAAAGGTCACTGCCCACCGAAACCATCGAATTAGGTCTCAAGATCAACAGAAATAAAAACCTAGTCCTTTGGCTAATTACGAGATTAGGAACGTTTTTTTTCACAACGGTTGCAGAGGTGTTCCACTTATGCATCGAAAATTTCACAATGATGTTTTCGCAAGATGTCAGCGGACGATTCGGGTGTAATCCGAGCGAATTTCCGCTGACATCCTGAGCCTCCCCCCAACAACGATCCCAAGTGCATATACACGCCCAGATCAGCAAGTGCGTATACACGCCGGATCAGAAGGATGCCAGGAACGTCAACAAAAGCTATACGGAAAACGTGTACGATTTGCCAACACCACACCACTCCATCATTCCTGCGGATCAATTATCACCATGGCAAAACGCATCAACCGCGCAATCGAACTCCTTGAGCAAGACCAACCGATCTACTACGACGGAGGTCACACGGGGCACGTACTAACCTACGAACAAGGACTCAAAGACGCACACACATGGGCCGACTACATCAACGTCGGTATGGAACACGGTGCGTTCGATATGAGCGGTCTCGACAACTACATGAACGGTCTAATCGCTGGCGGTCCGACCAACAGCGGACACCGTACCCCTCCTGTAATCGTCGAAACGCCAGTCGAGGGTTCATCTGAAGAGATTATCCGATTCAACGCATGGCAGTTCCGAATGATCCTTGCGCGCGGCGTTCATGGAATTCTTCTTTGCCAGGCTGAAACACCTGACGCCGTTCGAGCGTTCATCGAATCGTGCCGTTACCCGATCAACATGAAGGGTGTCGGATACGGACTCGAACGTGGAACACGTGGAGTCGGTTCACAACCAACATCTGCTCCTGTTTGGGGTGTCGATGGCGACACATATGTTGATAAAGCCGAACCGTGGCCACTGAACCCTGAAGGCGAACTACTTTTGGGAGTAAAGATCGAAACAGTTCGGGCGCTTACCAATTGTGAACAAACTCTTTCAGTACCCGGACTCGGATTCGCCGAATGGGGACCTGGCGATCTACATATGTCGTTCGGAATCAAGCGCGACCCTAGCAAGCCAATGGATCCTCGGTTGATTGAAGCACGCGAGCGCGTCAAAAATGCATGTAAAGAAAACGGCCTAGCGTTCCTCGATGGTTGCACTCCCGAAAACGTCGCCGACAAAATCGACGAGGGCGTCAGAATTATCGCAGGCCACCGTACCGACACGGCAGAAGCAGGCAGAGCCCACTCAAAACGTACGATGCCGGTGGATTAGCCGCCGTATGAAAGGTGCTCGATAGCCTCGGCAGCACTAATCGCATCTCCTACGAGAAAACTACGAACTGTGTTCGATCGCGCATCAACAGCTTCGGGAGCACTCATTTCACGTGCGTCTTCACTGTTCCTTCTGCTATAGAAAATTCTTCTGGGATGTCGGCATTCGTATCATCGTGAGCCATCAGCATGAAGACTTCTTTTTCCATGCGTATCCCTGCAGAGATATTTTTGAAATTGGCGACTAATTTTCAACGTTTACTTTTATGGTTACGGCTTATAACACTTGGTCTATTGCTTCTAGCGATGCTTCGATCGCCAGTTCAGCTGATCCCGCTGCAAATACGCTCACACCCACTTCGTACCCGCCCTCTTCAAATGCAATATCGGTGGCGAGGTAGTTGATGTGACCGTTGCTGAATCCAGAGAATACTGTGTTTGCTGAACTCGATCGCGCTTTGACGCCCTGCGCAAGTTCGACAAATGGCTCCACAGGAATCGAAACCAAAACCGTCTCGCCAATTCGCATCGACTGGGCAGTGATTTCGATATGGTCGTTACGTGTGTTCGTATCGGAAAGACGTGCGACGCTCAATTGAATGTTCGCTCGCATCACCTTCGAAACGGCTTTCCGAATTTCTTCCTCGGAAGCCACTGAAACTCTTACTGATTCAAGTTCTTTTTCACCGGCATCGAACCCGGCTTGTGCGTCCGCAAGACTAATTACGTCTCGACTCGGGAGATGGGCAGAGACATTGCTTACGCGAACCGTGTCGTCTGATTCGTTGGTAGGCACGTTGGAGTAAATTCCAAGGTCGGCACCTGAGATCAATATATTATCGAGGTTTTCTTTTCGCTCGCGTGGCTCAATATCCAGACGAACGCGGGCAGCTTCCGCACCGAGCTTCGATCCAGCCTTTCGGTACACACGAAGATCGCCAGTAAACCCATCTACAGGTCCCTGATTACCGCTCGCCCCTTGTAGGAACAAGCAAAGACCGCCAACGGTATGCTCAACGACTGAACGCATTGGCCCAGGGAAGTCCGGAGTGACCCACTGATTTTCGTGAGCCATGATTGTTGGGTGCATCGCGTAGTTCACGATAGTCGCAATGGGATTATCGTCAGCGTCATCGAAGCTAACAACGTCGACCGAATGATCGACAGCGCCGCCCCAGTTTCGCCCTGTAAACATCTCTCCATTATCTCGGGATGGCCGTCGGTTGATGTTGATGTCGCAACTTCCACGCCCAAAACCCGTACGGGCGGGCTGTGCTGTCGCTTTCGCCTCGACAACAGCTTTCGTACAGGCGGATGGAATCGTATTCCACCACTCATTCGCTAGATCAATGCCGTCTTTAATCCACTGCCCAAACGTAATCGGGCCTGAGTGAGTGTGCGTGTAAGCAAGGCGTATATTTCCGAACGGAATACCTGACTCTTTCGAAATCAACTCCCTAATCTTTTTATCTTGCAGGTTAGTGAAAATTCCAATGTCGACATCGACAATCGCAAGCTCGACGTTATCTTTGGTCACAACGAGAGCGGTCACGTGCAGTGGCATGTCGTTGCCAAGCGAGACCTGGTGGGTCTGAGCCCCCCACCCGGCGTGGGCAACTCCAACTTTTGGGCTGATATCCACTCGGGCTACTCCTGCGTTGAGCAACGAACACACTCCGTGATTTGGTGATGATCTAGTTTTCAGTGCAAAAACGTCGGGTGAGTGTACTCCAGGCAATGATTATCCCGGCTCCCAATTTGTCATCGCGAGGAGGAACGACGTGGCAATCAGCGGGCTCACCCAACACAACTCAGCAATCGAGGGAGATCTAGTCAACGTGTCAATGGCAGATGTGCGAAGTTCTGATGTAAAAGCGATTACGCCTAAGCCCGAACTTTGCTGTCGAAATTGATCTCTACGTGCGTAACGTCGCAGTAGGGTTTCGTCTTTGAAGCACCGCATCGACATAAGCGAAGTTTGCCGTGATGGCCGTATGCGTTGCCATCTTCGTCGATCAGATCGAACTTGCCTGAGACTTCTAAGGAATCATGGTCTTGAATACGAATTTCTACTGTCATTTTACCGCCCTCGAAGAATCAACGAAATCGCAACTGCTGTGCGCTCCTGTACAGAACGGCTTCTCGGTGGATTCGCCGCAGCGACACAACCAAGTTTCGTCAGTCAATTCCAGTTTGTTGCCTTCACCGTCAATCAATACGAAATCGCCTTTGACGTGGTACGGACCATCGTCGCCGGGAATAATCGTCGCTTCAGCCATTATCTGCTCCTAAATAAAGTTGAGTTTTGCCGGTCCGTTTAATCAACTGAACGACTATCCCCGTGATCCAGATGTATTAAACCATGCATTTGGCGCGAATGGCGCAGGAGTGGCGTGTCGGAAATCGTCTGACGAGAACCTATCTCAGATCGCAGTCGATGCCGGTTTCTGCGCAGTACGACTCAAACCACTCGATTACTTCCTTGTGGAACGGTATACCAGTTTTCATGCGTTCCTTTTCATCTTCGTCTTCCTTGAGACCTGCGTACAAAACGCGCTCGAAGCCCTTTGCTGGCGGAACGTCGACTATGTACTGCAAGAGGGCGTCCATATCGTCTTTGAACTTCTCAGTATCGGTGAATGCTTCGATATCGTAAGCTTGGAAGAAGTGACCACCCGAACCACCGACAATTGGACCCGGTCCGTAGCCGGATAGTTCATTACAAATAATCTCGTTCATTAGCGCTAGGCCGTAGCCCTTATGCGATCCGTTCTCACGGGTACCTCCGATGTGGAGTAAGTAGTAGTCGCCAGTGTCGGGAGGAGGAACTTCTTCAAGGATCGGTTCACCGTCAAGATCCGTCACCCAGCCCGATTCGATATTTGCACCGATTCGTCGGGCTAGACCGATCTTGTTATTGGCAACCTGAGTAGTCGCTACATCAAATAAGAACGGTGGCATGTTCCGAGCTGGCGCGGCCCAAGCTATTGGGTTCGTGCCCATAACGGGTTTTGAACCGAACGTCGGAACCGTCTGATTAGCTCCTCCAGCAGTCATACAGTGGCCAATCATGCCTTGCTCAGCTGCCATCATTGCGTAGTAGCCACAGCCAGCGAGGTGACCCGAGTTTTTCACGGTAACGGCCGCCATTCCAAACTCTTTGGCTTTGTCGATCGCCTGCTGCATTGCCCATGGGCCCACGTGAATTCCAAGCGCGCCGTCTGCGTCGACCGTCATGGTCGTTTTTGTCTCTCGCTCAATTTTAAAATCTGGAGTGGCGTTTAACGTCTTCTCACCGTACTCAGCGACGTATCGACGTAGTCCGTTGGAAACGCCGTGAGATTCCACACCACGTAGATCGTTCTTTATTAGAACATCGGCTGAACTCGCAGCCTCGTCGGCGGGTACTCCGCTGTGTCGAAGGATTCCCTCGGTTACGGTCCTAATGCGTTCTACAGCAACGTATACGCGGTCTTGTTCGGGAACTTTGAAGCGTTCGAGCATTGGGGCAATACCTTTTCATCAACAGATGACGTAGAGACAGTGCTGCCTGAATAATTTCCATACGGAAATTAATGCGGTCAGAAATTGCGAATATTGCAGCCGCAACACTTTACTTCAAAAGACCTATCGCAAGTCGCAGTCGATGCCTGCTTCGGCACAATACGACTCGAACCAGTCGATGACCTCGAAGTGATACGGAATGCCATCTTTAAGGCGCAGCTTCTCCTCTTCGTCTTCTTTAAGGCCCGCATACAAAACTCGTTCGTGCCCTTTGGCGGGCGGCACATCGACGATGTACTGAAGCAAGGAATCCATGTCGTCGAGGAACTTTTCGGTATCCGTAAACGCCTCAATGTCGTAAGCCTGGAAGAAATGCCCGCCCGGTATTCCATGCACCGGACCAGGACCGAATCCTGATAGCTCGTTGCAGATAATTTCGTTCATCAGAGCCAGACCATAGCCCTTGTGTGAACCGTTCTCTCGGGTACCACCGAACGGCAGCATGAAGTACTCACCCGGTGCGGGAGTATCGACTGGCTCCATGATCGGGGTGCCTTCGGAATCTGTGATCCACCCGGGCTCAACTTTCGCCCCGGTGCGGCGGGCGAGGGCGAGTTTATTTCCAGCGACTTGCGTTGTTGCTATATCGAATAGAAACGGCGGCATTTTTCGTGCTGGTGCAGCCCATGCAACCGGATTCGTACCCATGACTGGTCTTGACCCGAAAGTCGGCACTGTTGAAAGGGTGTTACCGGCCGTCATGCAGTGTCCGATCATCCCCTGATCTGCAGCCATCATCGCGTAGTAACCGCAGCCCGCGAGATGACCCGAATTGATCACCGCTACTGCTGCCATGCCGAACTCTTTCGCCCGGTCGATTGCCTGCTGCATCGCCCATGGACCAATATGTGTGCCGAGGGCTCCATCAGCGTCAATTGTCATAGTCGTCTTGGATTCCCGAAGCACCTTGTACTCGGGAGTTGGGTTAATCGTCTCAGTGCCATACTCCCGAACATAACGACGCATGCCGTTCGAAACGCCGTGCGATTCGTTTCCGCGAAGATCGTTTTTCATCAGCACGTCGGTCGATACTCCGGCGTCTTCAGTCGACACACCGTTGTGCCTGAATATCGCTTCAGTCACGGCTCTCATCCGCTCTTGTGGAACATAAACACGGTCTTGTTCTGGAACCTTGAAGCGTTCGAGCATGCGTGCAGATCCTTATCGGTTTCAGGAAGTGAGCGATGGTATTCGGTAGCGGCAACACTCTACATCACGCCAAGCGTGATTTGCGTTCTGAACATCGGCGGCAGTTACTTGTTGTGCGACAACCATCCCAGAACGGATGGAAATCTCTTCATGACTTTCATTCGGCGAACTGGTTCGCAAAATCTTTTAGTTCTCTGGTTTATTAGGCATTTTTTAGATCTTTAGTGCCCTATTACTCGGAGTATGCTTCGCCTCAAATAATAAGAGGATCAACGAACGCATGGAATACCGAACCGATGAACAGGTTATTACCCGAGCTCGACAGATCGCACCGCTGGCAGACGATGACCTGCCGTCACTGATCATATTGGCTAACGGTGTCAGAGAGTATTGTGACTTAATGGAAAGTCTGATTCCTGAGCTTGGTGGTGAGATAGACGTGACAAAAATGTCACGAAACATGGATGGTGACGCGTAATGTTCGCCAATCCCCACCTTCTGTCTCTCTCCGAGCAAACTCGCCTCATTCGTGAAGGTTCCCTCACCGCAGTCGAGTTGGTTCAGTCACATCTTGATCAGATATCAAAACTCAACCCGAAATTGAACTCACTAATAGCGGTCGATCCCGAAGGTGCGCTAAAGCACGCCAGAGAGATCGACGCTGCACATGCCAAAGGTGAAGAACTTGGGCCACTGGCCGGTGTGACTCTCGGTGTAAAAGACGCAGTTCCTGTGAAAGGTATGCCCTGGACGATCAACTCTCGTTTGTTCGAAGACCGAGTGCCTGAAGATGACCCACCTGCTATAGCCCGACTAAAAAAGGCAGGAGCAATCATCATTGGTAAAGCCAATTTAAACGAATTCTTCTCCAGGCCAACTGAATCCGATCTAAATCCCCCGCCATGGAATCCGTGGAACCCAGAACGAATGTCTGTCGGATCATCAAGTGGCTCCGGTGCTGCGCTGGCTGCCCGAATGGCAAGCGGAACAATCGGTGTCGATGGCGGTGGAAGCGTTCGACTTCCAGCCGGAGCCCACAATCTATACGGAATCAAACCAACTCACGGGCTAGTGAGCCGGACCGGCGTGGGGCGAAGCGAACATAGTGAGATATGTCCGCTTGGGTTCACTGCCCTCGACACAGCGATGATGCTCGAAGCCATGGTCGGGTACGAACCCACCGATGACCTAAGTTGGGCAGGCGATGTCCCTGCGTACGCAGCAAATATCAATGCAGATATTAACGGGTGGAGAATAGGTGTCCCGAGAGGGTTTATCGATTCAGTACCAAACGAATCTGAAGTGATGGAAGGCTTCGAAGATTTCCTAAAAGAACTCCAACAACTGGGCTGCGAGATAGTTGAATTCGACATTCAGGGGATGGCTGAAGCCCGCGCTGCAACGTTCCTAACTCTCTTCTCAAATTCCTACCAGCGGCACCAGAAAACAGTGAAGGAGGACTGGGGCACCTATGGACCGCAATCGCGAGTAAACCTTCTTCAAGGCGCATTCATGTCGTCGACCGACTTAATCAATGCAGGCGATGTCGGTCGAGCGTTCAAAGCCTATTTTTCTAAGAAATTGGATGATCTAAATCTGAAAGCGATCGCTACGCCGACTTCTCCGTTTGCAACAGCTGAGCGATCACGTCGCCCGGGCGAACATTCCCGTGGAATAAACGCTTGCTACACAGCACCTTTCAATATATCTGGGCACCCGTCGATCAGCGTGCCGGCTGGATTCGGGGAAGCGGGAATACCGGTTGGAGCAATGCTTACAGGTGGGCTTCACGACGATATATCGCTTCTCCAACTGGCTCACGCCTACGACAAAGCCGTCGTTTGGAGCCAGCAATCTCCGTCCCTCTTAGTAACCACTAATGTCAGACCACCACCACCTAATAAGCAATAAACGTCGTGCGCTTCTCGGCGGTATTTTTCAGCAAATATTGCACACGCCACTATCAAAGCCGTTGTTGATAGCGGTTGATGGAGTCGACAGGGTTGGCAAAACGGTTTTCGCAGGCGAACTACCGAACATGCTTATCTAACTCGGTATAGAAGTTGTTGAGTCCAGCGCTGACCACATTCACAAGTCAAAATCTTATCGGTAACGTTGAGGTGAATACTCGGCAACCGGGTTTTACGAGGGTTTGTTCAACTATAAAAGATCAAATCTCTCGTGCTTGACCCGCTCAAGCCAGATGGTAATCGACAGTGAGTGCCATCAGCATTCGACCACACAACCGATTCGATGAGAAGTCCCCTCGCTGCGGGGTTCAAACCCATGTGGGTCGAGGTACTATCTCGACCGACAGACAGCTAAAAGTCTGAACGGCTACCGAGTCGACCAATACCCTTCTGGCACGATCAAACTGAGAGAAAATAATGAGATTCGCCATTCTCGGCATTTCGCACGAGACCAATACTTTTTCAAAGGTCCCAGCAACTTACGAAGAATTCGAGAAGGCGACTATCGCCCGCGGACAAGAAATTGTCGATCTATACGCCGAATCTCAGTACACCATTTCGGGCTATCTTCAGGGTGCTGAAGAACTTGGATTTGAAGCTGTGCCGCTCATGTACGCGAACACAGGACCTATTGGAACCATCACCAAAGATGCCTACGACCGTCTTTCGAACGAAATGCACCAGCTCCTGCGTGATGAAGGTCCGTGGGACGGCGTATTAATCAGTAACCACGGTGCAGCGGTTTCGGAAGAATTTCCTGATATGGACGCTGAATTTACTCGAGTCGTTCGAGAAATTGTCGGATCCGACGTTCCAGTCGGCGTAACGCTCGACATGCACGCAAATATTTCAAAAGACACTGTCGCTAACACCGACGTGTGCATCGTTTGGCGAACCTGCCCGCACCTCGACACCAAGCTGCGGGGTCGCAAGACAGCCGAACTCATTTACCGAACTGCCCTAGGCGAAATCAAGCCTACCCAGTTCATCGAAATGCCTCCTATGCTCGTAAACATCGTCAAGCAGTTCACTGGCCAAGAGCCAATGCTGAGTCTTGTCGATGAATGTGTAGCAGCCAACGAAATCGAAAACGTGCTCGACACGTCGATTGCCGAAGGCTACCCATACGCCGACGTCGACGAAATGGGAATGTCGTGGATCACGATCACCGACGGCGATGCAGAACTCGCTGAAAAGACTTCAAAAGACCTTGCTGCTGCAGCATGGACCAAGCGAGTCGATCTCAACAAGCCAGTTTCCAGCATTCCAGACGCCCTAACTCAGGCTGAAGAGCTTTACGTTGGACCCAAGCCCGAAGGCATCGAAAACTTCATGCCAAGCGATGGATCTGCTCTTGCCGAACCTGAGAAGAGTGCCCACTCGCATTTGGGACCTATCGTTCTAATGGACGTTGGAGACAACATCGGTGGGGGATCTTCCGCCGACTCGACTCATATTCTCAAGGTCGCCAAAGAGATGGGTGTGACCGGATATCTTCAGAGTCTCTACGATCCTGAAGCGGTCGAAGCGTGTGTCACCGCTGGTATTGGCGCCGAGCTGGCGCTTGATGTCGGAGGCAAGACCGACGACATGCACGGCGAGCCTGTTCACGTTGTTGGGACAGTGTCGGTGATAGACGATGGGCCATATGAAGAAACTCGACCAACTCACGGTGGCTATCGCTTTTATGACGATGGCAAGCGAGTGCTGTTCAACACGGTAGATGGCATGACTATTCTGCTTACTTCGGCACGTAGTGGAAATACGGCTCGAGCACAGATGTACTCGATGGGCATCAACCCTGAAGATTACCGAGTCGTAGTAGCGAAGGGTGTTAGTTCACCTCGTCCCGCCTACCAACCGATTGCGGCTGAAATCATCATCGTGAATAGCCCTGGTGTAACGTCTGCAGACTTGGATACTTTTGAATTCAAAAATCGACGAATACCTCTGTATCCGTTTGAAGAACCCGACTACACACCATAGACAAGAATCAGGAGGCTAATTTGAGAGTAGCTATTCTAGGCATTTCTCACGAGACCAACACTTTTTCTATCACACCGGCGACGTATGGAGAGTTTGAGAACAGTAGCGGTCACGTCGGTAAAATCTTGCGCGGTGATGAAATCGCTGATCAGTATGCAACATCAGAATACACAATCGCCGGATACTTACAAGCTGCGGAAGAACTTGGATTCGAACCTGTGTTGTTGATGCACGCACGAACAGGACCAATCGGCACAATCACCAAAGACGCATATGACCGTCTTTCAAGCGAAATGCTCGGCATGTTGCGTGACCAAGGGCCATGGGACGCAGTCCTACTGGCCAACCATGGGGCAGCAGTATCCGAAGAATTTCCAGATATGGACGCAGAATTTACACGCGCTGTTCGCAAAATAGTTGGACCTCAGGTACCTGTAGGTATAACGCTAGATATGCACGCTAATATCTCTAAAGATACCGTTGCAAACACAGATGTCTGTGTAGTCTGGCGAACAACACCACACCTCGATACGAAACTAAGAGGACGAAAAACCGCCGAGATGATCTACCGAACTGTAAGGGGTGAAATCAACCCTGTACAGTTCATAGAAATGCCTCCCATGCTGGTCAATATCGTCAAACAGTTCACCGGTCAGGAACCCATGAAGAGCCTCGTAGACGAATGCGTTGCGGCCAACGAAATTCCTAAAGTACTCGACACCTCAATTTCCGAGGGTTACCCATACTCCGACGTACAAGAGATGGGTATGTCATGGATCGCCATCACTGATGGTGATCCCGATCTAGCGGAAAAGGTATCGAAGGATCTGGCCGCCAGTGCGTGGACTAGGCGAGTTGATCTCAACAAGCCTGTCCCCAACATACCGGACGCCCTCAGACAAGCAGAAGAACGATATGTTGGACCAAAGCCTGAAGGTGTCGAAAACTATCTACCGGATGATGGATCGGCCCTGCCTGAAGCTGAGCAATCGGATCACTCACATCTCGGTCCTATCGTACTCATGGACGTCGGAGACAACATCGGTGGAGGGTCATCGGCAGACTCAACCCACATCTTGAAAGTCGCTCAGGAAATGGGAATCGAAGGATTCTTACAGAGCCTTTACGACCCTGAATCTGTAGAAGCTTGTGTTGCCGCTGGAACAGGTGCTGAAATATCTCTTGAAGTCGGTGGCAAGACCGACGATATGCACGGTGAACCGGTCCACGTTGTTGGAACTGTATCTGTTATCGACGATGGACCTTATGAAGAAACGAGGCCTACACACGGCGGTACCAGGTTCTATAACGATGGCAAGCGTGTACTTTTCAACACTGCCGATGGCATGACGATACTCTTGACTTCACAGCGAAGCGGAAACACCGCTCGAGAGCAAATGTACTCAATGGGAATCAACCCTGAGGATTACAGAATTGTCGTCGCTAAAGGGGTCAGTTCACCAAGGCCGGCATACCAGCCGATTGCCGCCGAAATCATCATTGTGAACAGTCCGGGCGTAACCTCTGCCGATCTAGGTACGTTCGAATTTAAGAGTCGCCGAGTCCCACTCTATCCATTTGAGGAACCCGTTTACCCGGTTGAATAGATCATTTAACCTAAGCCAAAGTTTACGATAGCGGCATCTGTTATCGAGTACAACTGGGGATTTTTGTGTGGGGACGTGCTGTTTGATCTCCTAGGCTTAAGAGAATGTGAAACCAACTCTGGTCAATAGGCAATAAACTTAATCCCATGAAACCTTGGAACACCGTTGGCGAAGCGCTTTCGCCCGATGGCACTCGACTTGAACTTGTAGAGCACGATGGTGAATACATCATCAGAGCTGACGATCTACCGCTGATGTCGACTCGCATGCACTTCTCTGAAATCGAACTTGCCCGGCTCGTCTGCAATAAACTCCGATCTGGCGCCAAAGTCATGGTCGGCGGACTCGGACTCGGCTACACCCTCCGTGCGGCTCTCGACCTACTTCCCAAAGACGGCAAGGCAGTACAAGTCGAACTGGTTCCTGAAGTAATCGAATGGAACAAAGGTCCGCTCGCTCCGTTCGCGGGTAATCCACTCGATGACAAACGATCTGAACTAGTTCAAGGTGACGTTGCGAAGGCTATACGTGGCGCACGAAATGAGTACGATTCGATCATGCTCGATGTCGACAATGGTCCTTCGCCCCTTGTCAGCGAACGCAACGCTTGGCTATACACCGATCACGGTCTGCAGGCCATTAGAGGCGCTCTTAAAAACGGTGGACGAATCGCCATATGGTCGGCTGATGACGAGCCTAGATTCATATCTCGAATGAAGCGAAACGGATTCCGGGGCGAGAAGCACCTGATTCAGGCGCACAAAGGGAAAGGTGGAATTCGTCACGTGATATTCACCGGTCGCAAAACATAGGCTGTTATTCTTACCTAAGTACAGATAATCACTCTCGTCACTATCAGATCTAGAGATCAAGATTGACCTTAAAAAAAGAACGAAGTCAAAACCAGTCAAAGCCACCCAAGGTTACAGGCCAGAAAAACTGGATGATGATGGGCGGAGTTACCGTTGTAATCGTCGCAATCGCTATTGTGGCGTATGTCAGATTTTCGCCAGAAGAGACAATCGCCTTAGATGATAATGACGCTGCCGTTGTGTTGTCGACTAGCTCACTGATTGGCGATCCCAATGCCCCGGTAACCCTTGTCGAATTCGGGGACTTTCAGTGATCGCACTGCGCTAATTTTGCCCTCGGGACAGGGCAACAGATTATTCGTGAGTACGTAGATACCGGGCGCGTAAATATTCTCTACAAGCACTTTCCGTTCATCGGCGACGAGTCGTGGCGAGCAGCTGAAGCATCGGAATGTGCTGCTGAGCAAGATCGTTTCCATGTCTATCAGGAAACCATTTTTGTGAACTGGAATGATACAAACAAAGGTAACTACTCGGACGCCAATCTTCGGACTTTTGGCGAAATGACGGGGCTGTTACTGAAACAATTCGACGAGTGTATGGACACCAACAAGTATCTCCCCAAAGTCGAATCTGATCGCCAAGAAGCTATCGACGCAGGCGTGAAATCCACACCCACATTCTTCTTGAACGGTGAAAATATCACCGGACCTGACGACTACGGATACTATCGGGTCAAGATCGAAGAGGCTCTAGCCAAAGTAGGCGGCTAGACGTTGGCTAACGGTTCAGATTCTCTAGATTCAGATAGTGAAGTGGTCGCATTCAGAGGTCATCCATCGAATCTATGGCTGTTCGTTGCAATACTCGGAATCTCTGGACTCGCAGTGACGACTTACCTGACTTCAAACGCGTTGTCGCACACCGAAGTCGGGTGCAGCATAAGCGGCTGTAACACCGTACTTGGCAGCAAGTGGTCGAAGATTATCGGCGTCCCGGTGTCGGCATTTGGAATGGCGACCTATGCAATCATCATGCTCGGTGCGTTGCATGCTTATCAGTCGCCAATCAACGATCTGCGTGGTCGACGTGTTGTCGCTCTGACGGCTGGCATTGGCGTACTAGCGTCGATTTACCTGACCACCATTGAATTATTCGTAATCAAAGCCACCTGTCAATACTGCATTACTTCGGCAGTTTTGGTTGTGTTTGTGCTTGTAGCTACGATCGTTGCAACTCGAAAAGAAGGTCCGCTTTGGAATCAAATTCGAAGGCGTTCTGACTAACCAGCCTCACCTAGCAAGAAGTTGTCGATTAGCGACGCACAGCGGAGAATCGCCTGCTCAGAGTCGAGTCCGTCGCAGAGAATCACCATGTTTCCTACGATCGCCCAATCCTGATACGTCGGACCCGGTGCCTGTCGACTGCCCCCGCTTGAAACGTCAGTAACGCCTCGAGCTTGCCAACGATCCTTCACGCCTTCGGTCCAAACCTGCTCATCACGCTTGGCCTCGAACTCTGCACCGGTGGCGTCGATTGCTAGCTGCTGACCGCTCGAAACGGCCAAAGCGTGCGATGCGTAAAAGCGAATCTCATAGTCGTGCCGATCGTACGGATCCAATCCCCAGAAACCCTTCCAAGCGTCGAGTCCATCAGGTAGACCTTCAATATCGTAGTCCTTGGAAGCCTTGAAGCCGAACGCTTTGAGATCTTCAATCGTATAATCGGCCGGAGCCTCACGAACCTGCACGAAACTAGCAGCGTCATCCGCTGCGCT
>CAJQSP010000061.1 GCA_905614375.1 uncultured Dehalococcoidales bacterium
CACCGCAACAACCAAAGTACCGGTGTAGCCCACCGGTTACCGTCTGAAAAGTCTGCTTTTTATAACAAGCGAGGCATCCAGATCGTTATGCCGACAGGCACGTAAAACTGAATATCGCGTAGAGACAACTTGATGAAATGCTGAGGTTTGTGCGGACACACAAACCTCACGCCGCTACAAACTTCGTGGGCTCTGAAGTTTCTAGCATAGTCTCCGCTGCGAGCCCATGTGCCCCTCCAATTACGCCTCCGGAGGGGCACAATTTTTTAATGACAAATGAACGCTGATGACGACCGTAACAGCTTTGCCGACTCCCGAGAACCCCCCCCCAGCCGCATATCAGCAGCCGAACGAGTTTTACACCGTAACGGGTAAACTTCGATGATCTGAATAAATCAGACCACCGAAGTTTGATGACGTTATAGCCCTAAGATTCCGGCAGCATTGTCGTGGAGAATCAGCTGGCGAGCTTCTTCGCGAATTTCCAATTCCGCAAATTGCTCCATCCAGGTCACGGGCGAAATGTAGGGATAGTCAGAACCAAACAAAACCTTCTTGCGCAGTCGACCGCCAGCTTCAGCGATCAGTTCCTTAGGAATGTAATGGGGCGCCCAGCCGGAAAGATCTATGAAGACGTTCGGCTTGTGCAAAGCCACTGCAATCTGCTCCTGAATCCACGGCCAAGCAGGGTGAGCCATGATGATAGTCAACCTAGGATGCCGAGCGGCTAACGAATCAACATGTGGAATCGGACGTGAATACGCCAACTCGAATCCACCGCCACCCGGTGTATTGGCGCCAGCGGCTGCGTATCCCGAATGCATCAAAACTGGGATTCCCAATTCTTCAGCCTTAGCGAATAGAGGGGTGAACTGTGGATCGTCAGGAAAAAAAGCTTGGTGAATCGGATGCAGCTTTAGTCCACGAAGGCCCATCTCCGTGACTGCACGCTCCAATTCCACAACCGCTGCATCGCCTTTTCTGGGATCGACACTAGCGAAGCCCAGCAGCACATCAGGGTGTGCAGCCACTGTTTCGGCAACATAATCGTTCGGATCTGGCAGATCACCGGTCTCTGTCTCAGCATCGACAGAAAATATCACCGCCATGGTGTCGATGGCTCGGTACGTCTCAACCATCTTCGCCACATCATCTGGCTCGTCGTTCATCCGAAACATTCGGCGCAACCCTGGCTCAATTCCGTACTCGGGAATTCCCGACATTCGAGGGATGTGAGCGTGTATATCTATGGCTTTCATTTTCAAATCCTGATTCGTTAGATTCGATCTCGAATTTCTTTAAGAGCATTGCGAACTATCCCACTAACGACATGAGCTAGACAGGGTTAATTCTTCGCCTTCATTGGCAGAATCAACGACAGCGACGCGCCAACGGCAGCAATGATTCCAGCGAAAATGATTACGCCATGGAACCCGTTCTCTTGATTAATAAACCCTGCGGCGATTGGTGTGAGTGATCCGATGACAGCTCCGCCAGAGAACATCAGCGCAGTTCCCGAACCCTCTGATCCCTTATCTATCATGTCCATCGCCGCTGCGTTGATGATCGGCATCACAGAGAAGAAGAACAAGCCCAGAACGGCAATCAATACCGTCATAGGTAAACCTGTGTCGAACTGAAGAAACAAGAATATCAAGATAGTCATCGACGTCATGGCAAATGCAATCACCGGCCTTCGACCGATACGATCCGACATATTGCCCATTATTGGCGTCGAGATTATTCCAGCCATCGTTATGAGAGCGACGTGCAGACCAACGAACGTATCCGAGTATCCGAGTTCTTCACGCATGTAGATAACTAGAAACACCTGGAACGAGTTGTGAATCGCTCCTCTAAGCGCTCCCAGCAAAGCCATTCCAAGTACGCCACGATTCCGTAGCAGCTTCTTCGCTGAACCGAAGTACTCACGTAGGCTCACATCGCCTTTCGATTCAGCACCCGCAGATTTGAACTTTGCGATCACCACGAATCCGGTCATGAACATTGGGACCGAAATAATCACAGCGAGCCAACGCCAGTCGATTCCGCTGAACACCACCCACGATCCAATCGTTCCCGCCAAGAGGAATCCGATTATTAGTGGTGAAGTCGTATTTCCGATCTGCGCGCCCGTTAAATGGGCCGCCATTGCGAACCCACGCCGCTCGGGATATCTCGCTGCCAACGTTCCGAACGCCGGGGCGTGCCAAAGGGAGGTTCCAAAGCCGACTATTACTACTCCAACTAGGAGGGTCCAGTAAACGGGCGATACGCCAATGATGATGTATCCCGTTCCGACCATAAGCATCGAGGCAAGGAGGATCCATGCGATCTTCTTGCGGAACATATCGGTGAGGATACCGGCAGGAATGTTGGCAATCCCCGATGAGATCGACTGTGCCGACGTCATGCCACCAATAGCAATATCACCAAGTCCGAGCGTTGATCGAATACTCGGAATCATCACCAACAGTGCACCCTGCCCGAAGTGTTTTATACCATGACCTGCGGATAGTCCGTACATAAGACCGAGCCCGGAGGTTTTTCTAGGGGTCGAACTATTGCTATCTGATTTCTCGACCGTAGTGGAGATCTCTGCGGTGTCGGGATTGGCGGGTTGGGTTGCATCAATGTTATCTATATTAGGCAAGGCGGACGAAGTGTACGCCTTGCCAATCAGATGCGGGTGTCCTTAGCTGGTAACTCGACCGAGAGTGTCGTTGGCGATTTCAAGCATCCATCTGGAGCCCCGCTCTTTTTGATCGCTGGCAGGGCTATTGTGGACGCTAATCAGCGCAACAATCGCCGCTACTGACTAATCAAGTGCAGAGAAGAACCACGCAGATTCAAACATTTAGGACTTTCGTTAACTAAATCCCCAACCGTGTCTCAACTGCGCCTAGGGCTTCGTCAATAATTGTCGTTAGGGTGTCGGTTTCATCGGCTGTGATTGTTAGTGGCGGGGCTATTGGGAGTATGTAGGCGGGGACTCGGATCCAGACGCCTCTTTTTCGGAGTTCTTCCGTCAACATCGCATTCACGCCGACCAACGAATCGAAGTGTTCCTTAGTTTCACGGTCTTTGACGAATTCGATTCCTTGAATTAGTCCCACCCCTCGTACATCGCCGATAATAGTGTGTTTCTGTTGCATTTCTGCAAGCGACTCGCTGATCTGCTCGCCTCGTATGCGGGCGTTTTCTACCAAATTCTCTCGTTCCACAATTGCCAAGTTTGCGAATGCGGCTGCGGCACCGCCAGGGTGCGCTGAGTAGGTGTACATGTGGGACCAGACCTTCTCGGGTCCGCCCGCAAAGGCGTCGGCTATCTTCTGGGTAGATATCGACCCCCCCACAGGGAAGTATCCGGACGTGATTCCCTTCGCAAACGACATTATGTCGGGAACAACGCCGACTAGGTCGGATCCGAACCAAGTGCCGAGTCGTCCAAATCCTGTAATAACTTCATCGAAAATAAGCAGTACGCCGTACTTATCGCATATTTCACGAACCATAGGCCAGTAGTTGGCGGGCGGAACGACGCCTCCGAGTGGCTGCG
>CAJQSP010000062.1 GCA_905614375.1 uncultured Dehalococcoidales bacterium
TATATTTCAATCTTGAACTCTTCTCCCTCAGGGAGAGGGTTCTCGATGAATCGCTATCGGAAAGAAACTAAATGAAAATTGAGAAGATCGAGACCTGGCTTGTATCGAAGTGGTTGACCGTTCGGGTTACCTGCGATGACGGGACGTATGGCGTTGGCGAAGGGAATTTCTGGAGCTACGCCGATGCGACTGAGGTGATTACTCACCGAATCGAGGACGACATACGCGGTTTAGATCCGCGGGACATCGATCGCATTTGGAACGTCGCTTACCGCAAGTACTCGTTTAGGAGTCCGGCGATTACAGCCGTTCTGAGCGCGATCGATGTGGCGCTGTGGGACATCAAGGGGAAGCGATTAGGCGCGCCTGTCTGGGATCTTCTCGGTGGCAAGGTTCGTGATCGTGTTCGAGCTATTCCGCTACTAGGTTCGTCTGCCGCTTCGGGTCCGCTTTCGACCCCGGAGAGCTTCGCCACAGCGGCTCGTTTGACCAAGAATGACGGATACACAGCGTTGAAGATGACTCCATTCCCTGCGAACTGGGGTGAGTTATCACATGGTGACCTGATTCGTCAGAACACAGCGATCGTTGAGGCGGTTCGAGAAGAGGTCGGCTGGGACTTCGACATCGGAATCGAGATTCACCGCAACATGTTCCCTGGATCGTCCGTGGTGTTTGCGCAACAGATAGAAAAGTTCTTGCCTTACTTCTACGAAGATCCCATTGCACCTGACTCGGTGATGTCGATGGGCGGGGTTGGTGACAAGGTCAACATTCCGCTGGCAGTAGGTGAACGTAATAACACGCTCTGGGAGTTCCGAGAGTACTGCACCTTGCCGGGTGTCAGCTTCCTGAAGCCCGACATTGGTTTGGCTGGCGGTTTCACTCACGTTAAGAAAATCGCGGCAGTTGCTGAGAGTTTCCATATCAAGATGGCCCCGCATCACTTTCTGGGTCCGATTGCCAACATGGCAAACACGCACATTGCGACGGCGACACCGAACTGGGATGTGAACGAGTTCATACCAGAGGTGGGTACGTTCAAGGAAGACATCGTTACGAACGTGTCCGAAGTGAAGGATGGTTACTTCATTCCTTCGGATGCGCCTGGATTGGGTATAGATATCAACGAAGAGGAAATGGCCAAGCATCCTTACGATGCAGACATAGGCGAACCTCCACGGCGTCCCGATGGCGGATTAGTGCTGGGATAGGCGATATGGCAACGACTGAACCGAGTGGACGCTTCGAAGGCAAAGTAGGAATTGCCGTTGAGCGTAGTGTCGTTCACCACGACGAAGTGGAAACTCCGCAACGTTTACGTTTGCATCGGGCGGCATCCGGAGCGTTGATACGGCAGGACATTAACACACAACAGATCATTGAGGCACAGTCGATCCTGTCGCAACCCGATACCAAGCACGATACGACTATCTCAACTCAGGCCATGTGCATTCCATCTGCCATGATTCGATGCCAGTAAATTTCGCAGCACCACCCTTGGAGAAAAGTGATACGCCCACGCTATCGTCACGATCCGGGTAGGCTCGAAGCGTCAGGCATTGCCTATCGTTGGCGAACACTTCGATAATGCTGCGGTCAACGAAAATCCTCAGACTAATCGGCTCACCCTCACTCACATCGAATGGTGCAAGTTCCGGTGGACGCGATATCAGATCGGTACGTATCGACGATGAACTACTGTCAATCTGCAAGTGCGCAGATCCCCAGCGCGGATTCCCTTTCGGGAAGAATGAAATTCGTGTGGTCTCTTCAGCATCTGGCGACCGCAACACGTTCAGCCCAACTTCGTGAGCATCACCCGGATCAATCGTCATCGATATTTCAATAGCGTCGCCTTCGATGGTATCGAGCACAATGTGTTGACCAGTCGCGACCTCGACATCATCAGTAGTAGTACGATCGCCTCGAAGTGATTCGATCTCGTCTACTGGTCGAATACTCAACGAATTGTCGTCCCGTAATGAGAGATGAGTTGGCAACGTCATAATGTTGTCCCAGCCCTGCGACTCCCTGCTCTCTTTAACGTTGAATATCGCCAAAAAGCGACCGCTATCGTCGATTGTCGCCGAAGGAGCGTGAAGGCTTCCAATACCCAGGGGCCCGTTGTTCAAACGTCCGTGATAGTCAGGTGTGAACTTGTGAATCGCCTGATCGTAGTCGCCAACAAAGTACTGTCCTCCCCGCTTGTGACTGAAGAACAGCAACATGTGCTTGCCATTGCCAATCGGCCAGAAATTCGGCACTGCGTAGTCTTCGCCCGGCTCGTTTGTGTAGTTAGCTGAAATCAACTCGCCAAGATATTCCCAGTTGGTCAGATCCGTCGAATGAAATAGGTGATCAACTCCTTCGCAATCGATACTGCGCTCACCGTTCTTGAACGTTCCTGATAGCGCGTAGTAGCCATCATCCTCTTTCCAAATGCACGGATCGAACACTCGATACGGATCCCCCGTTTCCTCATCGAATGGCACGATGGGAATCACAGGGTTGTTCGGATTTTTCTTCCAATCGGTCAACAAATAATCAGATGCAGTAGCGATGGCATTTCCGGCCTGAGTGCCGTGATACGAAGCAATGACTCGATCATCTTCGACCAGCGTCTGACCGCTGAAGCAGTCGTATTCTTGATCTGGGTACAGCGCGATCGGAAGGTCCTTCCAACGCACCAGATCCTCACTTACCGCGTGTCCCCAATGAACACGATCCACGCCATCACCACGGAACTGGTAGAAAAGGTGATACAAGCCCTTCCACTGGCACAACCCGTTCGGGTCGTTCATAAAATTCTCTGGTGGCGAGAAGTGGAACGTGGGCCGATGCTTGTCCGACGAAAGTCGCTCTCGTGAAGTGCGCCACCTTTTCACTTGCTCAAAAAGCTCCGGTGAGTCTAAGTTCGCTATTCGTTCATCAAGAGTGGTCACAGGCTCGCTCCAGCATCGGTGTTTTCATACCCAAATTTCGACCGCAAGCATAGACGCCAACCAATCGGCCAGCAAGGAAGTTAGCGACGATCTTTCACACAAGCAGAGATATCGCTCATCGACTTCACAACTGGGTCATCCCAAGTATGGCTCGAGCTTTCGAACTTCTGATCTAGATCAAAATTCATCGGTGATTGCTCGAGTACTAGCGAAGCCCATGCCAAATAAAAAGCCCCCGCATTTCTGCAAGGACTTCTCTAGTTTGATTTACGTTTGGAGCGTATGTGGTTATCGAACCCATTACCCTCTTCTGCTTTGTACTACTCACCCTGTTCCAGACGTAACCAGACAGACCATTTCCTGAGTTCATTCCGTACTGGTAGCCGTTGAAACCTGCACCAGACGTTACCAGAGGTTTTCTAATAGTCCGTTGGAACAGTATTGGAACAGTCGCCTCAATTTAAGGAGTCGGCTTCATCAATGTTGAACATCGGTTCGATGGGTTGCGTGGGAATCAATTCATCCAGCTCAGGTCTATTCCTTCCGTTTTTGCACCACGTTCGATCAGAAGGCGGGCAACGTCGATAGTGGCACCGACATAAACGCTGACTTCACCATCAGGATTGGTGGTCACGAATTCGTTATTCTCTGCTGCTATTTGTAGAGGTGTCCGTCCAAACCGGTCCTTCGCTTCGATGTCAGCACCACTATCAATCAGGAGGGTGGCAACGTCAATCGAGTTCTCTATCGCTGCCATATGCAAGGGTGTCCTGCCACCGTTGTCCTTCCCTTCGATGTCGGCACCGAGTTCGATCAGAAGGCGGGCAACGTCGAGATACTGCTGCCAGGCTGCGATGTGCAGGGCTGTCCCGCCACCGTTGTCCTTTGCGTCAATATTGGCACCGCTATCGATCAACATCCGGGCAACCTCGAGAGAGTTGTCTAAGGCTGCAAGGTGCAAGGGTGTCCTGTCATATTCGTCTATTTCAGAGCCTACCGCCTCCGCACCGGTGCTTTCCGAAGAGGAACTGGTCATCCAGCTCAGGTCGATACCTTCCGTATTTGCACCGCTATCTATCAGGAGGGTGGCAAAGTCGAGCTGGTTGTTCGTGGCTGTTCTGTGCAGGGGTGTATCGCCATCGTCGTCCTTCGCTTCGATGTCAGCACCACGATTGATCAGCAGGCTGGCAACCTCGAGAGCGTTGTTCAAGGTTGCCGCCCACAGGGGTGTCCAGCCATTATTGTCCCTCGCTTCGATGTCGGCACCACGTTCGATCAGCAGGGTGGCAACGTCGAGAGAAGAGTTTCTCGCTGCAGCGATGTGCAGGGCTGTCTCATCCAATTTATTCTTCGCTTCGATGTCGACACCGTTATTGATCAGCAGGATGGCAACGTAGAGAGAGTTGCTTTCGGCTGCGTCGTGCAGGGATATTTTGCCAACATTGTCCTTCGCTTCAGAGTCTACTGCCTCCGCACCGGTGCTTTCCGAAGAGGAACCGGTCATCCAGCTCAGGTCTATTCCTTCCGTATTTGCACCACGATCGATCAGCAGGCGGGCAACGTCGAGTAAGTTGTTTTCGGCTGCGCTGTGCAGGGCTGTCCAGCCATCATCGTTCTTCGCTTCGATGTTGGCACCGCGTTCGATCAGAAGGGTGGCAACCTCGAGTGAGTTGCTTTGGGCTGCGATGTGCAGGGCTGTCAAGCCACCGTCATTCTTCGCTTCGATGTCGGCACCGCTATAGATCAGCAGGGTGGCAACCTCGAGAGAGTTGGCCCTGGCTGCGTCGTGCAGGGATGTCTCGTCCCAGTCATCTATTTCAGAGTCTACTGCCTCCGCAGTAGTGCTTTCCGAAGAGGAATCGGTCATCCAGCTCAGGTCTATCCCTTTCGTATTTGCCCCGTATTCAATCAGGAGGGTGGTAACGTCGAGAGAGTTATTCAGGGCTGCAATGTGCAGGGCTGTCTCGAAATCATCGTTCTTTGCTTCGATGTCGGCACCGCTATCGATCAGCAGGCGGGCAAAGTCGAGAGAGTTATTCCTGGCTGCGATGTGCAGGGGTGACCAGCCATTATTATTGTCCATCGCTTCAATGTCAGCATCACGATCGATCAGCAAGCTGGCAACCTCTAGAGAGTTGTTTGCGGTTGCCGCGTACAGGGTTGTCTCGTCCCAGTTGTTCTTCGCTTCGATGTTGGCACCAAGATCGATCAGCAGGGTGGCAACATCGAGAGAGTTTCTCTCGGCTGCGATGTGCAGGGCTGTCCTGCCACCGTTGTCCTTCGCTTCGATGTCGGCACCACGATCGATCAGTAGGCTGGTAACGTCGAGAGAGTTGCTTTCGGCTACGATGTGCAGGGCTGTCCAGCCATCATCGTTCTTCGCTTCGATGTCGGCACCCTGTTCGATCAGCAGGCTGGCAACATCGAGAGAGTTGCTTTCGGCTGCGTCGTGCAGGGATGTCTCGCCAAAGTCGTCGTTGTCCTTCGAAAGGAGTTCTGGAATTGGATATCCGGCAGGATCATCACTGACTCCGTTGCCGTCGGCATCCATTTCATACCGGTAGCCGGTCACGGAATCTATCCACCAGTACGAGCCATCATCACACCAATGAACGATGTTTCCGTATTCGTCTGGGTCAGCTGCTTCACAATCCACCGTTTCCTGTGCTGTCTTTGTTGCGGATGTGCTGGCTTGAACAGTCGCTTCGATAGCCAACTCATTGTTTATGGCTTCCATTGTCGAATCAACTGAAGCTTTCACAGTTACTTCAGTATCTACTGCCTCTGCACCGGTGCTTTCCGAAGCGGAACCGGGACTTACCGGTTGTACGGTACATGCAAGAAACAAGGCAATGGTCATCGATATCATCGTTAAAATGACAGCATGACGTTTGATTCGCAATTTCATATACGACATTCTCGAAGCGTTAGAGCGCACAGCTTAGACATGCCGATACTTTACACTCTCAAGCTGAATTTACACTTGTAGTTTCAACACTCTGACACCCACATCCCTCTGGAATAAGGGGGTAGGTCGGTCTATCGGCGACCGACTGTGACACTCGGCATCAGCTTCCAAGACCAGACCAGCTACATTCACGTGATGAATCCTTGGTCGCTCACTGCAATATTTGTCCGGAAGGAGGGACGACAGATTGGTGCGGGGTTAGAGACGGCCTAGGACTTCGGGGTTTACTACTGTGTGTGGTCGTTCGCCTCGGAGGACTCTTGCTGCTTCTTCGCCTGCTCGGCGGCGGATGATCTCCCATCCGATTTTGCTTGATCCTGCGACATGTGGTGTGCAGATGACGTTTTCCATGTTCAATAGAGGGTTATCGACTGATAGTGGTTCTTGCTCGAAAACGTCGATGCCGGCACCAGCAATTTTGTTGGATTTCATGGCTGATATCAGCGCCTGTTCATCGACTACTGGTCCCCGTGATGTATTGATGAGGTACGAACTGGTCTTCATACGGTCGAGTGCATCGGCATCGATGTAATGGTGGGTGTTGCCTAGATGTGGAACGTGGAGGGTTACGTAATCAGAGTGTTCGAGTAGATCGCTTTTCGAAACGAATTCAACACCGTACTCGATTGCTAGATGTTCACCAACATACGGATCGTTTACTAGGACGCTCATGCCAAGTGCTTTACACTTGCGAGCCATTGCTCGCCCGATCCAACCAAAGCCGACGATTCCGACTGTTTCACCGTAGATGTGCTTGAGAATTGAGCGTGAGTAGACCTCGCCCCATCGTCCTGAAGTTGTCGCAAGATCCATGCGTTTCAGCTCTCGGGCTGATGCCATCAGCAGCGCGAGTGCGTGATTGGATACTTCTTCGGAGGTTGAGCCAGCGATGTTCGTGACGATGATGCCGGCTTCAGTGCAGGCATCGACATCGACAGTGTCGTAGCCGTGACCATAGCGAATGATGAGTTTGCAGTTTGTGAGCTGATCGATCATCGCTTGGGTGACAGGCGAGTGGTCGTTGAGGATGACCGTGGCGTTTTTCACTGCCTCGATGATTTCGCCTTCTGAGGAGACGGCGATCGAGACGATTTCGCAGTCGATTCCCGCGAGAGCGACACGTTCGAGTTCTAGTGAAGACTCTTTGGCGTCGATATGAACTACGAGAGGGAGGTTTTGTTCGGGCATATAGTGCTTTTTCTTATCTGAGTTATTTTTTGAGAGCATTGATGTGCCTACTGCGGCACCGATGGCGATTCCTAATGCGATCCAGAGACCGATGTTGTCGCCCCCCCTCTTCCAAACTGACATAACCAACAAGCTTCTCGCCCGCGCGCATGATGCCTGCCACAAATCACACTTAAAGCCCATCTAACTGATGCCGATTGGGTTGTGGTTGTGGTGACTGGTCTCAGCGCGCTGACATCTAGCTACCTATTTGTCTTAGTACGTGGCGAGTATCGGCGCGTCGTGTCGTGGCTAAGGTGCTGCTGGACCCCAGTCGACAACCGCCTCGTTATCGTCAGGTGTATTAGTCAACTGCGTTAAATTGCTTCCATCAGTATTGATGGAGAAAATAGCGTAGTTGTTACTGGAAGCTAATTTAATAAAGGCGATGCTTGATCCGTCAGGAGACCAATCGAAACTAGGCCAAGCTCTTCCTCCGGTTTGGAAATCATACACTTGAGTTAACCCCGAACCATCGGAATTCACTACCTTAATTACCCAGTTATCTCCACCTGAACTGGCATTACCTTGATAGGTGAAAAAGGCAAGTTTTGTTCCATCAGGTGACCAGCGTGGATGACGATAGTTTGCGTTTGAATCGTAAAGCTTTCGAGTCTTGTTGGAACCGTCATCGTCCATGGTCCAAATTTCATATTTGCTCTCGTTTGATCCACTCCCGGAGCTCTCTACAACCCGACTGTGCCAAATAATCCTTCCATCCGGAGACCAGTGGGGGAAGCTATGTTCAGTTTCGGGTTGGTCTTGTTGAGTCATATTTGTAAGATTTGAGCCATCAATATTCATCGTATAGATGTCAGATCGAGGCCTATCAAGATTTGCGTGAAAAACAAGTTTTGTTCCATCCGGCGACCATTGAAGCCTATAAATGTGAATCGATGTTGGGGCATGGCTCGATGTAAGTTTCTTAATCAGGGTCTCATTGGATCCATCTGAATGCATTACATAAATACTTAATGGTGAATACCCATGATTAGGTGCTCCTGTTGTAGCATCCCGAGTAGAGACAAATGCTATCTTGGTTCCATCGGGAGACCATGCGGGTTGCTTATTTGTTCTAAGGTCGCCTTCCTCAATCAACAAATAGTCATCAATTTCGGTGAGCATTGTTAGGTTAGCTCCGTTCGAATCCATCACGAAAATTTCTTGAGCTGTTAAATATTCGACTTGATTTCTAGGATCAGATGTAAGGAATGATTTTTGGATCAAAATCTTGTTGTACACCGGTGCTGGTGTAGGCGTAGGCGTCGGTGTCGCAGTAGGGATTGGAGTTGGAGTAGGAGTAGGAGTAGGCCCAACTGTTGGAGTGGAAGTCGGTGTAGGACTTGGTCCAATGGTTGGAGTGAAAGTAGGAGTGACTCCACCAGTGACCGTTGAAGATGGAGGAGTCTGAATGACTGTGACTGCACCGTTCACGAAAATGCTGAACGAATGTAGGAATAATTCACCACTTTCGCTGGTGATTTTTATATCAGCGTAAAAGGTTCCTCCAGACCGATACATATGACCGGCTACTATCTCTCCTGTTTCGGCATTTATTGATACTTTTTCCCACTCATTACTGTCTCCCCATTTCACAGCAGCACTTGTTGGACCTATTGCGTTGAGCTCTTTTATGTTCTCAACTACAAAGCCCTTGATCTCAAAGTATTCAAAACTACTTGGGATATTGAAAGTTCCTTCCCGGAACTGAATCTTTACCGGTTCGGGAGTAGGTATCGGAGTTGGTACAGGTACAGGTGTTATAGCTACTGTGGCAGTTGGAATCACAGTTGGAATCACAGTAGCTATAGACGCAGATACGCTTGATGTTGGTGTTGCAACCTGAACAACAGGAGAAGGTGGCAACGACACAGGGGTGACAGTAGATGTTGGTGTTGGAAGCTGAACAACAGGAGAAGGTGGTAATGACACTGCGGTGACAGTAGATGTTGGAACCTGAATCACCACTGTCGCAGTGAGAGTTACTGCAGCTGCCGATGATGTAACAGTGGACGTAGCAGCACTTTCAATGACAACCGTTGGTGTAGGTACGAGTGCTTTAGGTACCGGGGCTTTTCCAATAGGCTGTGGAGTAGGTGTCTCAGTTGCTTCGGGAGCCATCGACTCAATGGTTGATTCCACAGCACTTGCTACCGACATTGCCTTTACTGTCGCAGCTGCGGCATCTTCAATCGAGATGTCCGAAAGCTCCACACTCTCTATCTCTGGTCCACCCGGTGGGGTGCAAGCGGATGCAACTGCAAATAACAGCAGCGATGCGAGTGTTAGTAGACGTAACTTCAAGATTTCGTCACTTTACACCGTCTCAGCACTCTGACCCCCACCATCCATATAAACAATGGTGCTTGCAGGTATCGGCGGTAGGTCTTGCCAGTAGGTACGACAGACGACCGAATCAGTGAATTAAATCGTGCTATTGGAGTAACTTTGGAGTAACTAACAGAAAAACATCCGCATTTCTGCAAGGGCTTCTCTAGTTCAATTTACCTATGGAACGTATGAAGTTATCGAAGCCATTAACCTCTTCTGCTTTGGGAGAGGGCGCATGGTTAGCTCGTCACGCCGCCGTCGATGGGGATTGCTTGACCTGTGATGTAACTGGCTGAATCGGAGCATAAGAATGCGACGACTTGGCCGACTTCCTCGGGGGCGCCGTATCGATTCATTGGAACCCAGCTTTCCATTCGAGCGCGTGTGACGGGATCGCCATCGTGGTCAAGACCATGCATCATCGTCGTGTCGATAACGCCGGGACAAACAGCGTTCACCCTGATGCCTTTGCGTGCGTAGTCGCGTGAGGCGGCTTTGGTTAGGCCGAGAACACCGTGCTTGCTCGCCGTATAAGCGGGTTGGCGACCGGTGCCGCCACGGAGCCCCATGTACGAAGAATCGTTGACGATCGAGCCACCACCGTTCTCGATCATATAGCCAATTTCGTACTTCATGCTCAGAAAAGCACCTTTGAGATTGATGTTGAGGATCTGGTCGAATGCGGCGTCTTCGATTTCGTGGAGATGTCCTGCCGGTTCTAGAATTCCAGCATTGTTGAACGCCGCATTTAACCCGCCGTAGGTCGACACTGCATGTTGAACTGCACGTTCAACTTGTGAGCCAACTGAAATGTCGGTGACTACGTAGGTGGCTGTGCCTCCTGCCGATTCGATTAGGTCCACCGTTTCGGCCAGCTCGTTCTCTCGGCGCGCTACGGCGACGATCTTCGCACCGTGGCCAGCCATGACTTCCGCTGTTTCACGGCCGATGCCAGAACTGGCGCCTGTGACGAGGACGATTTTGCCTTCAAGAAGAGAGGACATTCAGTGATTACCTTTTGTTTAGCTAGTAGCTTTTTGTTATTGGGTTTGGTGGCTCTGTTGAGATGTAGCACGTAGCATACGTTGTCGGGTTAATTATCTACCCGTATTGCATTTGTTATGACTATCGAATTACGTTCAGTAACAGACGAAAACTTTGTTGAGTGGCGTAAAGCCGTTCGACAAGGGTTTGGCATTCATGTCCACCCCGACGATATTGCGCGTCTGCGAAACGATCGCGCCGAGCTTGATCGATTGGTTGCGGCCGTCGATACCGGGTCAGAAAGAATCGTTGGCACGGGTGGAGCGGATTCGTACTCGCTGACCGTTCACGGCGGAGCGGTAGTTCCGATGGCTGGCGTGGCTTATATGACCACTTCGGTGACCCATCGCAGGCAGGGTGCGTTCTCAGGAATCATGAACCAGATTCACGATGAAGCCCGTGAGCGCGGCGACATCGTATCGGGGCTGTGGGCATCACAAGCCCATCTGTATAGCCGGTTCGATTATGGTCTTGGAGTGAACTCCTACGATTGGGAAATCGACCCCAGCTTTGGATCGTTCTCACACTCGCCGATCTCCGACGATGACAAGTCTGACGCACATGTTTATTTCGTCGACGCCGATGAAGCTGCAGCGATGCTCCCCGGTATTTACGAGCAAATGCGCCAGCAAACAGTTGGATCAGTCGATCGAAACCCGGGTCGTTGGCGATACCAACTGTTCGATGAAGAGCGAGTTCGTGACGGAGCGAGTGCGTTGTTCTTTGCTATCTGCGAAGAAGACGGCGAGCAGACGGGATACGTTGCGTATCGGATGCGTCGCAAAGGCGATACCGATATGGGAGTTCTGGAAATTGTTGAGCAGGTTTCTGTGACGGATACTGCCCACGCGACGATGTGGCGCTTTCTGCTGAATTTTGATCTTGTGGGAAAAATCACGGCAACGAATCGACCTGCCGACGATCCACTGTGGTGGATGCTTGCCGATCCTCGTCGTTTGAATCGAACGTCGCACGATGCGCTTTGGGTTCGCCTGTTGGATATTCCAAAGGCGCTCGAAGCGCGCACGTACAACGCCGATGGTCAGCTTAAGATCGGATTGATCTCGGAATCTCAGCCGGCCGTAGCTGGTACTTATGTGCTAGATATTGATGATTCACAGGCTTCAGTCAAGAAAACCACTGATAAGCCGGACGTCATCATGACTCCTGCCGATCTATCGGTGATTTATATGGGTGGAGCAACGCCGGGTCCGCTGGTTGAGGCGGGTCGTATCGACACAATTACCACCGGTTCGCTCGCCAAGCTTCATGGCATGTTTTCGACCGATTCAGCACCGTGGTGTGCGCACTACTTCTAAACTTAGGGATTTTCAGCGAATACACCATGACTATCGAATACCGACAATTTACTCCCGCTGAGCACAGACGTTTTGGTGCGACGATCGAACGTGGATTCGGTAGCCATTACGAGCCTGATCACGATACGTATCAGCTCGATTTGAAGTCGTTCACTCCGGAAATGTCTATGGGTGCATTTGATGGTGAAGAGATTGTTGGGACCTCTGGAGCGATAGCTTTCGAGAGTGCTGTTCCCGGTGGTGTGATCGTGAAGAACGCTGGAGTGACCGCCGTAACGGTCGCCACGACTCACCGTCGTCAGGGCATCCTCACTAACATGATGAAGCGATTGTTGCTGCAGGAGCGCGAGAAGGGAAATGTCGTCGCTTCTCTCTGGGCATCTGAAAGTATCATTTACGGTCGTTACGGTTACGGAATGTCGATCCAGCACGAAAATATCAAGATCGACACTAGTAAAGCTGTAATCAAGAATTTACCAGAGATTCCCGGTAAGATTCGATTCGTGAATCAGGATGAGGCTCGGAAGGCATTTCCTGAGGCATGGGAAGCCGCTGTCAACTCACATGTCGGTATCCCGCGACAGGGCGAACGTAGTTGGGACCGAATGTTCATGGATTCCGGTTCTCATGACGGTTGGAGCAAGCCGTGGCGGGTGGTGTATGAAGAAGATGGTCGTGCACTTGGATTCGCAATTTATATGCTGAAAGAATTGCATGTATTTGGTGAACAGACTCACGGACTTGTGAATGCCGACATGGTGATGTACAGCAATGCGGCTTCGCACGCGGCACTTTGGAATCATCTTCTGAATGTCGATTTGTATGACAGCGTGAGTAATTGGCGTTCGCCGGTGGACGATGGCCTTCCATGGATGCTCGCGGATCAACGTCAGCTTGAACGCAAGCCGTACGACGGTGTGTGGTATCGAATGCTAGACGTAGCTAAGGCGCTTTCGGCTCGAACTTACTTGGCTGAAGGCAGCTTGGTGTTCGAGGTCGAAGATGGGTACATTCCTGAATGGAGAGGTCGATTCGAGCTTGTGGGTGGGCCAGACGGTGCTACATGTGTGCCGACAACGAAGCCGGCCGACATCACTTTGCCAACCGCTTCGTTGTCGACGATTTACCTTGGCGGTGCGAAGCTTGCTGATCTGGAACGAGCAGGGCGGGGTGAAGAGAATACAGGCGGATCGATAGCGTTGGCTGATGCTATGTTCGCTACCGTTCGGGCGCCGTGGTGCCCGCTGATGTTCTAGCCTGAGATTACGTTATAGTTCCGGGCACCGCTGGACGACTTGGTAGCGCGTCGCAATTCTCCTACCCGGGCCCTTCCATCTGTAAGAGGAGCGTTAGTCGCTCTCGTCATCGGATGGTTTGGGTTCTTTCACTGGAATATCAGGAATAGGATTTCCGTAGCCGGCGATTCACAAATAGAATGCAGTAAATTCAGTAGTTCGATTACTAGAGAAACTCATGACTAACTTCACACCTACACATCTTGGAAAATGGGAATCGCTGTTCACCGATCTGGTCGATGGCGAAGGTTCCGCCCTTACTGAAGAGGGCACTTGGATGCTCGGTGAAAAACCCGGACTGGTGTGCGTGTTTGAGGACGACGAGCCGCTATATATCGAGGCTGCTGCGAATATATCTAAGACGCTCCAGTGCTACATCAAGGGCGGCTCTGAGTGCGACTTACGTACGATGGTCGGGGTGGTCGAAATGGGTGCTTCGATGAAGAACGCAGCTGAACGCGCAAAGTCGGGTCCGCTTGCACTTCGAATTTCCAAACGAGTCGAAAAGTTCAGATACCGAGTCGCACCAGCTCCAGCCAAAACCATGCAACAACTCGCCGATGCCTTCAACGTAGTCGCGGACACCCGCTATGCAGGCCCCAGCGCACTGGCGAATAGGGCTTTGGATGCGTTGCCGGGGTAAGTACGCTTGCTCCCCATAACCTTATAGCGGCGAGTTGTATCGCAAAGGCCCGCCACTCGATATGAATCCGGGATGGGTCGTGAACTCACATGCAGGACGCCGTTCGAGTAGCTCGGTTTAACTCACGTTGCGTAGCCCTGCATGTGGCTCACCTGAAACACTCTTCCACACGGAAGGTTTTCGAGCGATGTTGGTGGACAAAGAGTGAATACCGGCAGTGAATCGGATGGCTTAATCGAGTAGGGGCAGGATTTAGTCCTGCCCCTACTCAATTGACCTTGTTAAGAGTTTTGTTTGCCGTCAGATGCGAACTGACTCTCGGTCGTTATTTCGATCTGTCTACGGATTAGTATCAGCGACTGATGTCGGCTCAACTTGTCGTAGAAAACGTGCCATTAGCACCTTAGTCGTCAGCCATTACGGCTGTTTCTTCTCGTTCTACCTCTCGATACAATCCACCGTTTCGGTAGCGTGTCCGCGCTGCCGGGTGGTGTCGTAGGAATGGCGGAATCGCCATTGATCCAGGATCTTCGAGTGCCTTTCGAGCAGCCGTTTCGGCTTCTTCCTCAATTTCACCAGCAACCGGGAATCCGGTAGCGATGATCGTGAGTTTTACTTCGTTTTCCATCTTCGGGTCGATAACCGTTCCGAAGATGATGTTGGCGTCGGGGTGAACTGTCGAAGCGATCACCTCTGAAGCACGCTGTACTTCGTCCAACGTAAGATCTGTGCCACCGGTGATGTTGAAGATCACGCCTTTGGCTCCGGCAATTTCAACTTCCAGCAAGGGCGATTTGATCGCCTCTTCTGCAGCTTCCTTTGCTCGGTTTTCGCCAGAACCCTTACCGATAGCCATCCATGCAGGACCGGCGTTATCCATAACGGCTCGAACATCGGCAAAGTCGAGGTTGATTTCGCCTGGGACTAGAATCAGTTCTGCAATCGACTGGATGCCCTGGCGAAGAACATCGTCTGCCAACTTGAACGCACGATCCATGGTGAGTTGTTCATCGGAGATGGCGAGCAGTCGGTCGTTAGGAATTACGATTAGGGTATCGACTTCTGTGCGGAGCAACTCGATGCCCTCGAGAGCTTTTTTCTTGCGAACTGCACCTTCAAATGCGAATGGCTTGGTAACGACACCGACTGTAAGTGCGCCTAGGCTTTGGGCAACTTCGGCGACCACTGGTGCACCTCCGGTTCCGGTTCCGCCGCCCATGCCGGCAGCTACGAATACAAGATCAGCGTCCTTGAGCACTTCTTTGATTTCGTCGCGGTCTTCTTCGTGACACTGTCGACCCTTCGCTGGGTCGCCACCAACGCCGAGGCCACGTGCTGTTGAGTCTCCGACGCGAAGTCGTACGGGTACCGATGCGGTGTCGAGCGCCTGCGAATCGGTGTTTACTGAAATGTATTCAACCTCAGGTACTCGTTCTCGGTACATACGGTTGACAGCGTTCTGGCCGCCACCACCAACACCAACTACTTTGATGTTTGCGGTACCGACAGAACCTTCTGGAATCGGTGTGTTGTGGTCAGGCATTTTGTTCGATCTCCCCGGTGTTTCGGGCGGGCTATGGCAGTTTGTACGGCCGATTTAGTTTCGCTAGTTCGGTTCGTCACTGCCGTCGTTAATGAAGTAGATATCCTGACTCTACCGACTGGCTAGCAATCGATTCCTAGAAGATTTTGTGCGCGAATCGGCGTATTTCCCCAAATCGACGTGATCCGCAAGCAAATTGCGCCAAATATGCGATGGAGCTACACTCAGGGTCTTTTCCGGCGGCTCCCTAATAGATGCCTCTAAAAAAGTTGTTCCGCAAGCGACGCAACTATCATGATCTCAGGAGAACGAACGTATGAACGGATACGAGGCGATAGCAGCAATCTTGAAGCAAGAAGGTGTCGAGTGGATGGCATGCTTCCCTGCTAATCCATTGATCGAGGCCGTTGCAAAAAAAGGAATCAAGCCGTTCGTGTTCCGTCAGGAGCGTGGTGGAATTATGGCTGCTGACGGTTTCTCTCGAATGATGGCCACACAAGGCAAGTTCGGCGTATTCGCTTGTCAGGGTGGTCCTGGAATTGAAAACGCATTTGGCGGAATTGCTCAAGCATCTTCCGAAGGTGTCCCCCTGATTTTCTTACCAGACGGTCCCGGCACTGACGTAACCCCTGTCGCCCCTAACTTCTCTGGGCCTGACAACTTTCGCTTCATCACAAAGTGGGCACAGTCAATCACCAATGCTGAACGCATCCCGGCACAGATGAGACAGGCTCTTTCGATAATGAAGAATGGTCGACCTGGACCTGTATTGCTCGAAATGCAGCGAAACATCATGGGTAACGAGGTATCAAGCCTCGACGATTTCCGGTCGCCTAAGCGATACGTTGCCGCTCCTGACAAATCTGATCTTCGAGCTGCAGTAAAGAAACTACTCTCTGCCAAGAAGCCTGTTTTCTACGCAGGTCAGGGTGTGCTCTACGCTGGTGCATCGGCCAAGCTCACCGAGCTAGCCGAACTAACGCAGATTCCTGTTATCACTTCGATGCCGGGTAAATCAGCCATCGACGAGCGACACCCACTCGCTCTCGGTGCAGCCAACAAGACTGCGCCTAAGGGTGTTTGGGAGTGGCTCAAGTCGAGCGATGTTCTTTTCGCTATTGGTGCGAGCCTCACGAAGACTAGCTTTGGTATCAATATTCCTTCAGGGAAGACTCTGATTCATTCAACCGTGAATTCTGAAGATATCGACAAGGAATACACCACCGATATCGGACTTATTGGTGATGCTATGAAGACACTCTGCATGCTTGTAGACGAAATAAAGGCAGAAATTGGTGAAGAAGGACGCAAGTCTGATTCTTCGACTAGAGAAGCCGTTGCTGAGGTCAAGACAGAGTGGATGAACGACTGGGCAGCACTGCTCAATTCGGACATGGACCCGATCAATCCTTACCGACTCGTCAACGAGTTGAACAAGGCTGTTGACCATGAGACGACTATCGTTACTCACGATGCTGGACACCCGCGTGACCAGATCATGCCGTTCTATACAGCCACAGTTCCGCATAGCTACGTTGGGTGGGGCAAGAGCACACATCTGGGATACGGTATTCCGTTGATGATCGGTGCCAAAATTGCTAATCCCGACAAGTTTTGTGTGAACTTCATGGGTGACGCTGCGTTCGGTATGTCAGGCCTTGATTTGGAGACTTCTACCCGAATCGGTGCTCCTATCACCACTGTTCTTTTGAACAATGGAACAATGGGCGGATACAACCGTGCATTGCCGACAGCGATGGGCGAGTACAATGCTGGAAACATGGGCGGAAACTACGCTGGAATTTCTGAAGACCTCGGTGGAGTTGGAATCAAGATAACTGACCCAAGCGAAATTACCGGGGCGCTGACTAAGGCTCGGCAGATTAACTTCGATGAGGGTAAGCACGTGCTGTTGGACGTAAAGACGCAGCAGTGGGTGGAGTTCTCGGAATACAAGGACTAGTTCCGTAATCGAAATAGATCATTGAAGGGGGCGATCGAAAGATTACCCCCTTTTTCGTAGGAGATAGGCCGGAGATGACGAAGCCAATGGCGATAGCAAGGCTGATGCCACTGGCGACAACAATTCTTCTGGTGGTAGCGGCGATAGAACGAATACTGTAGAAACCGCTATGGACATCGATGAGCATATTGTCGGTGTACTTGCGTACCTGCTTGGCTGAATTATTCGTGTGGCATTTCTACTTATAGGAAAAGAAAATCGGTTCGTGCGATTTCACGCCATCCAGTTGATCGCTATATCCGTCCCCATAACGATCGCCTCAGGAATATTCTCGGCAATTGGAATTCATTTTCTTGATACTTCACCAACCAGACTCTTGAGCATCGCGGGGGTGGTAAACCTGTGTTTAATGTTTCATGCATTTATCTGAAAGCGTTTTAAGTTCTTTTACGCCGGAGATTTTGCTGAAGAGCAGATAAAGAAAATGGATAGTGAGTATTGAACGCATCGCCGAGCACGGTTGCAGGATTAGTTTCGAACTGCGAAGGTAGCCACATGTTTAATATGCCAACTATTAGAGTCCCATTGCTTGTGGCGATCGTCTCTGTTTTGACCTTGGTGCTTACAGTGTGCGGAAGCAGCGAACCTGTCGTAACGCTGGAGCGAGTTGTTGATGAATCGCGTGTATTTACGGTGTCTGATCTCACAGCCGCGGGGATGAAAGCCTCTAAGCAATACCACGTGGATGATCTTCCTGGCGGTATCGACGCTTGGTATGGATTTATTCAATCCGAGACTGGACCGTTAGATATTGAAGTCCGTTTCTACGCCAGCCATATCGATGCAGCCGAGTTGGGAACCGCATTGGCCGAGGCGGTTTCAGGCGATGATGCCGACATTGAGGAAGACACAACTCCGTGGCCAGAGGGTTACAAAGATCGCCAACGAATGCGAAGCGGTGGATCTGCCGACCTCGCGGCTTGGAGTGGTCAACGAGGGCCGAATTACGCCGATTTCGTGATCTACGGGAACATGATTTTGCTGTGTCAGGGAGACGAACCTGATCAATCAATCAACACGTGCTACGAATTGATTAACGCTGTCGTCGGTGATCCGGACGTGTCAGGCGACTAGCTCTGCGTTGAAATTCGAGCGACGTGTTCTTTTTCAAGATCGTACGCATCCCTGCCAATATTCCCACTACTGCGAGCCTGCTGTACCGATACTTCTGTGTTGGAAGGAAGCCGGAGCGATGCGTATTTCTGCATCACTGCAAAAGCCTGCGGATGCAGCGGTTTGAGTTGAGGCATTTGGCTACTTAGCGAACGATCGTAGAATTCCGGCTGCGGCTTCGTCACAGGCTTTTGTTGCGTCGTCTATTAACCCGAACGATCCGTTGAATCCGTGCGTCATGCCAGCGTATTCGGTGTAGGTCACGTCGTTGCCAGCGGCTTTTAGGGAAGCTGCGTAGTCGGCGGCTTCATCGAGAAGCGGGTCGTACTCAGCTGCAATCACTGTAGCGTCGGCAAGCCCAGATAGATCTTCTGCGCGAATCACCGAGGCGTATGGGTGGTGACCATCCCCGTCAGGCCCAATATATTGATCCCAGAACCAAACCATTCCCTCTGTAGTTAGTCCGTAACCTTCTGCATTAGCGACATACGAAGGACGCTTAAAGCTGCGGTCGATCACCGGGCAATACAGCACTTGGTGCTTGATATTTGGTCCGCCACGGTCGCGGGCCATGAGAGCCACCGCTGCCGATAGATTTCCACCGGCGGAAGTTCCGGCAACAGCAAGGTTAGAGGCATCGACACCTAGTTCTTTGGCATTCTCGACTGCCCAAACAGTCGCAGCGTAGCAATCTTCGGGCGCAGCAGGGAATCGGTCTTCCGGAGCCATCCGGTAGTCGACTGAAATCAGCACAGCGTTAACTCGATTTACTAAACCCCGAGAAGTTGAATCTTCGCTGTCGAGATCGCCAATCACCCATCCACCACCGTGGAACAGCATAATTAGCGGGTGCGGACCCTCGGTCGTTGGTCGATATATTCGAATCGGAATTTCGCCAACAAGACCCGGAATTGTTCGTTCAGTTATTTCTCCAACTGGTTCTTGAACCGACGGAATTGCAAGCCGACCGGCAGAGTATGCCGCCCGGGCTTCCGTGGGCGTTATGTCACGGTTGTCAGTGGGGTTAAGTGGGTAGCCTAAGGCGGCGCGGCGATCCATCAGTGCTTGTACTTGTGGGTGAAGAGGCATGGCGTTATCCGGTGAAAGATTTGTTTTGGGTGGCAGAAATTTACCAGATTCCTGAGATGAATGAATGCCGGGAATCATTGGCGAGGTCGTTCATTGGCACATAGAGTTACCGACATGTCGATGAGCGACCAAACATATTCTTCGTTCGAAACAATTCTTGACGCAGTGCGACGTGAGATTTCGAGCCATGCCAATTCGCCGATTTTGATTGGAATCGATGGTGGCGGTGGATCGGGTAAATCGACGCTGGCGAGTAATCTTGCGGCAGCCCTTGGTGATGCTTCTTTGATTCATCTCGATGATTTTGCCGACTGGAACGACGACTCGAACTGGCGGTTGAGTACGTTCGCCGAGCGAGCTCTCAAGCCGCTTCTCGCTGGCATTACGTCTAAGCACCGACGATACGACTGGCCGACCGACACTCTTGGTGAGTGGTTCGAAATTCCATCGGCTGGAGTTGTGATCATAGAAGGTGTGACAGCTCTGCGAACGGACTTGCGAGAGTACTGGAAGATTTCTATATGGGTCGACTGCCCACGTGAACTTCGACTTGAACGTGGGGTAGCGCGGGATGGCGAAGCTATCCGTGCGAAATGGGTCGACGAGTGGATGCTCGGCGAAGATCAGTACTTCAGCCGCGAAAAACCTTGGGAATCAACAGCATTTTTATTTGATGGATCTGGCAGCGAGTCATCTAATTTCATCCCACCTGTTTAGCGATCTGACGAATTGAAATTTTCTAGTGGCGTCGATTGCCCTTAGAATGAGCCGGTTGAAATTGGCAAGCGTATCGTCGCTCGCTACCTAACATTGGAAAAACACGAACGAGAGAAGCATGAAGACCACTGGATTCCGAACAATGGTGCTGGGTACTCCCTGGCGAAACCTCACCTACTGCATCATTGAAACCGACGAAGGAATAATCGGTGTAGGTGAAGCTCGTGTTCTGGGTAAAACCCACACGGTCATCGAGTACCTGAAAGACGCTCAGCGTCACTTCATTGGACACGACCCGTTCGATATTGAAGCGCTTTACCGTCGAATGACTCTGTTGGACTTCGGTAAGCCGGGTGAGGTTGTCTACACAGGCTTGGCTCTCGTCGAGTTGGCGTTTTGGGACATCATCGGCAAGAAAACGGGCCAGCCTGTTTTCAAACTGCTTGGCGGTCAGGTCAAAGAGAAGATTCCTGCGTATGCAAACGGTTGGTACACAGTCGAACGTACGCCTGAAGCATTCGCTGAGGCCGCTCGAAAAGTGGTTGACCGCGGTTACCGCGGAATGAAATTTGATCCGTTTGGTAACGGTGACATGGAGCTTGAACGTTCAGAATTCTTCCGGTCGCTTGATTTGATTGAAGCTGTCGCAAATGTAGCCGGTACGCGGGCGCAGATCATGATCGAAATGCACGGTCGGTTCGCACCAGTGCAGGCTCGTGAAATCGCTCGCCACATCGAGAAATACAACATCGGTTGGATCGAAGAACCGGTGCGACCTGGCGATACCCCGGCGTTGCAGTCGGTAAGACAGCACACGTCGTTGCCGATCGCGATCGGAGAGCGACTGTATGGTGCTCCTGAGTTCCGAGAAATTTGGGGATCGGGGAACGTGGATGTGCTGCAGACCGATATTACTCAGTCGGGTGGTATTTTCGAGAGCAAGAAGATCGCATCAACCGCCGAGACATACTCGATCATGGTCGCGCCGCACAATGTTGGCGGAATTGTTTCGACAATGGCAGCTTTGCACCTGTGTCTCACGCTTCGAAATGCGAAGATTCTCGAGCACTTCAACGACTTTGCCGATCCGCATGTGAAGAAGGCTGGATCCGGATATCCGGAGGTAGTCGATGGCTACTTCCCTGTGCCAGACAAGCCGGGCTGGGGCATCGAACTTGACGAAGACTTCATCAAGGCGAACCCACCGAATTACACGTCAGCCGGAGTCATCGCCGACCCCGGATTAAACATGTTCGAGAACGCCAATTGGGCAAAGCGCGGTCAAGGCGAGTAGGTGCCATTGGCACTTTTTCTTCCGTTGGCTGGAACTTGGCTAATTTGAGTGAATGATCCGGCAGTTTGAATTGTCGGATCATTCACGAATGGCTGAACAGTGATTGCCAACCTGTTGGTCTTCTGTAATGACAGTGCGAGATGTGAAAGCGTGGAATCGGATTGATCTTGTATGCACCTCAACGCGCGCCTATACTCCTGCGATCATGTTCTTTTGTTGTTTTCGAAGAGAGAAACTATGACGAAGATTCTAACTCAGGATCAGATCGATACTTACAACCGTGATGGCTATATCGCCGTTCGAGACGTTTTTACGTCCGCTGAGGTTCGTGAGCTTCAAGAGGTGACCGAGGAGTTCGTTCAGAAGTCGGCAGAAGTTTCGGATCACACGGAAATTTTCGATATTGACATTAAAGCTGGCCATTCGGCTAACAGTCCTAAGTTGCGAAGAATCAAGAACCCTCATCTGCATCACGATGCCTACAACCGGGCGATGCGGAACCCTAAGCTTCTCGACATTATCGAGCAGTTGATAGGTTCCGACATTCGCCACCACCACACCAAACTGAACAACAAAGCTCCGGGTGGTGGAGCGCAGGTCGAATGGCATACCGATTGGGGCTTCTACCCGGCAAGCAATGACGACATTCTCGAAGTTGGTGTTGCGATTGATGCCATGACAGTCGAAAATGGATGTCTCATGGTGCAACCCGGATCCCATAAAGGACCTGCCTACGACCACCACGAAGAAGGTGTGTTCGTCGGAGCTGTTCAGAAATCGGACATCGACATGGACATCGCGGGTCAAATATTGCTGAACGAGGGCGACATTTCGTTGCACCACGTACGAGCGCTTCACGGCTCTGAACCGAACATGTCGGCCAACGCCCGTCGCCTGCTGTTGATGGGTTATGCGGCTGCCGACGCTTTCCCAGTTGGTGGATACGGAGATTGGAACAAGTGGCAGTCGGACATGCTGCGGGGAGTCGGCACGAATGTACCAAGATTTAATGGTGCTCCGGTACGTCTCCCTGAGCCAAAACCGGCCGACAAGGGATCGATTTTCGAAATTCAAGAAGAATTGAGCCAGACTCACTTCGAGGAAGCAAAACCTACCTGATCGTCCGCTAGTAGTAGAGACGAGATCAGTTAGCAGCGTATTCGAGTGAAATGCGAGGTGCTGTCTATGAACGTTTCAGTTGGTGATTTGGAGTTCGAGTGGATTGGTGATTGGGCTGAACTTCCGTCTAACGGCACAGTTGAGCGTGGCTGGTCGCACCACGGAATGGCGTTTTCCAGCGAAAGCCAGATCGTAACGTTTCATCCTGCCGAGTCGGTCGTTGTAATTCTTACGACCAATGGGGAACTCGTTAGGTCGTTTGAGATTCCGGTAATCGAGGCTCATGGACTGACGTTGAGCACTATCGGTCTCAATCAATCGATATGGATTGCCGACAATGGTCGTAAGCGTGATCCCGACCATGACTACGACTATATGCCCGACCCATTGCAAGGCAAAGTAGTGCGGGTTTCTATGTCGGGTCTGGTCGAAATGGAACTTTTTGAGCCTTCGAATGCTGGTCTGACCGGCGAAGCTTTCTCACCGACGAGTGTAATTGCTTTCGATGAGCACCTTGGCGGTAACGGCGATATTTGGGTCGCCGATGGTTACGGAAAGAGCCTCGTTCATCGATACAACTCGAACGGTGAATATCTTCTGTCTATTGACGGTAGCAAAGGCTCGGGCCGCTTCGACTGTCCACACTCACTGTGGATCGACACTCGTTCGGGTTCGGCTGAGCTGCTTGTTGCCGATAGGGCGAACGGGCGGGTGCAGGTCTTCGATATGGAAGGCGAGTACGTTCGAGCGATCGGTTCAGATTATTTCGATCGGCCAACGGTATTTGCGAACTACGGTGACAATCTGCTGGTAGGTGAACTGAACGCCCGTTTGACTGTGGTTGGACCCAATGAGGAGTTGGTCGGCTACATCGGCGATAACACGGCTGTATCCGAAGAGCCTGCCTGGCCGAACGAGCCTGACTCGAACGATATTCCTCGCCGAACTTCTCGGTTGGTGGAAGGGTTGTTCAACAGTCCTCACGGGATAACTTCCGACAACGACGGGAACATCTACGTGAGCGAATGGCTGATTGGCGGACGGTACACGAAGCTTCGTTTGATCAAGTGATCGCGTTCGCACAATGACTTCGCCGAACGATCGATCAGAATCGACTCTCCCAAACTTGGTTTGCAATGGAGCGTCTGTTGACGAGATTCGCCAGAGAATTGCTGATGCCAATGACATCGACGAGTTCGATTTCAAAGGTTGGACAGGTCTTCACTGGGCTTTGGTGCGCGAAGTTTCTGAAGTAATAGCGCTTTTACTGGAATCGGGAGCCGATCCGAATCGTGCAACCGGAACAGGTCGAATACCGCTCAATATAGCGGTGCGAAGCGGTCAGGGTGATGCCGTGACGTTGCTGCTGAATGCAGGAGCAAATGCAGATCTAGCCGACATCGATGGTAAGACGCCGCTGATGGTTGGTCGGTTGAGTAAGTATCCCGAGATAACCAAGCTGTTGGAAAAGTAAACGACCGCCGCGCTAATTTATCCAATCGGAAACTCATCCTCGCATTCTCATGGGATGCCCAGGCTTCAGTTGGTTGCAAATCCGAGATAATAAGCGGTATCGCTATCGAGGGCAGGTCAACCCCAGTCCCTTGAGGGGAACTGTGTGATTGATTTCTCAATAGGAGTGATGTTTTCGACGAGGATGTTCATTGTTCCTTCGCGTCGGGAGACTGTTCCGGTCGCTAGTAGTAATGACTCTTTGATCTGCTGCTTGAAGCGTTGATACATCGTTGGCCATATGATCAACGGCGAGTGCCCAAACTCGTCTTCCAGTGTGATGAACACCGTCTTGCCGTTCGGTTTCTGACGTCTGATCACAAGACCCGCCACTGAAATTCGATCGCCATTGGCGTAGTTTCGAATCTCTTCGCTACGAATCACCGTTGAAGGCAGGTGAGGTCTGATCTTCTCCATCATGTGACCCTGCGGGTAGACGCCTGTAGCCGAGTACTCGCCGATCATCCGGTCCCAGTTCGACTCGTCAGGTAACGCAATCATGTCCTGCTCGACCGGCATTTCGAACGCCAGTTGTCGTGAGCCATCTTTCTTTTCGCCACGAGGTCGATAGCGCAAGCCAGACTCCCAGCGGAGATGACGTCGATCGGCGATAGTCGGAGGAATGCGTTCGGGATCGGCAATATTGTCGAAACGATCAAGCGCACCTGCTGCCGATAGAAGATCGAGAACTTCCTGGTGTACCCGGGTTCTCGACATGAAATTCGCTAGCGAAACAAACTCGCCACCAGCCTCACGTTCTTCAACAATGGGAACGGCTGTAGCTGTGTTTAGCTTCGCCACATGGATTAGACCCATCCGCAGAGCACCGTCTTCAATAACGGATTTTTTGTCACTGCAATTAACGTCGGGGCTAAGCACTTTGACCCCATGCCTAACAGCATCTTCTTTCAGCGTTTCGAGATTGTAGAAGCCCATGGGTTGGTTGTTGAACAGACCCACGAAAAACTCGAGTGGCCAGTAGTGTTTTAGCCACGACATTTGGTACGCCGTTACGCCAAAAGCGAAGGCGTGTGCTTCTGGAAACTGGTACATGCCGTGGAATTTGCCGAATACTTTTTCGGCGGCTTCGGGCGGAACACCTTTTGCGAGCGCACCTGCAATGAACTTGTCCTTCCAGTGGGCGATGTGGCGTTCGTTGTTTCGACGAGTGAACGCCCGGCGCATTTGATTGCCCTCGACTGCGCTCATGCCGCCGACGTGCACCGCTAATTCGCCTAGTTGATCCTGATAAAGCGGCACTCCATACGTTCGACCTAATGCCGGCTCTTCAAACGGATGATCGAACTTCCAGTCGGAGTCTTTGCCCATATGACGTCGTATTAGCAGCTTCACACCGTCGTTCACTCCAACGCCGGGACGAACTGCGCCGACTTCCCACGCCATTTCGGTTAGGTTGCGCGGGCGTAGGCGGGTGACCGTCTGCATCTGAGCCGCCGATTCGATTTGGAATACTCCGATGGTGTCGGCGTTGTGAATGTCGGTGTAAACGGCGTGATCTTCGAAGTCGATCCGAGATATATCTACTCTTTCTTCAGTCTGTTTTCTGATGAGTTCTAGCGCCTCAGAAAGTTGCGACAACGCTCCAAGGGCTAGGAAGTCGATCTTCACGAATCCGACGTCTTCAGATGCGTTTTTGTCCCATTGGCAGATGTACCGACCGTCGATAGCGCTGCATTGAAGAGGTACTGTTTCAGAGAGCGGACGTGCCGAGAGGATCATTCCTCCGGGGTGTTGTGCGAGATATTTCGGGAAGTGATTTAGCTGCTGGGCGAGTTCGATAAGCATTTGCCAAACGGGCGCATCGACTCTATCTCTGAACTCTGGAAGATCAGCCATTTCTTTAGCTAAAGCTGGAATTGAACTGTGACCGTCGAGTCGCTTGTTGAGCCGACCCAGATCGTCATCAGCAATGCCTAAAGCCTTACCCAAATCACGCACGGCTCCACGGATTTTGTATGTCGAAATCATTCCTGTGAGTACGGCGCGCTCGTAACCCCAACGTTCGTGAATGCGCAGTATCAACTCGGCACGAATTTCGCGAGGGAAGTCGAGATCGATATCGGGCGGAGACAGTTTTTCACCCTTGACAGTTTCTGGAAGAAATCGATCAAGCCTGAGCCCGAATTTAAGCGGATCGATATGCGATAGCCCAGTGAGGTAGCCGATTAGGAGCGCGACTGACGAACCTCTACCTCGACCTGGCGGGTTTTCTTCGATAGGGAGTCCTGGTTCGACAAGCCCCAGATCTTCCTGCACTTCGCGAGCGATGCGGATGATGTCGTAGTACTGCAGGAGGAACCCAGTAAGTCCGTGCATTTCGAGAAGATCTAATTCTCTGTCGAGTCGGGCGGTGACCTCTGGCATTACGCTGCCGTATCGACGCACAGCCGCCTCTTCGCAAATCTTCCTTAGGTAGCTCGATTCTGTATGTCCTGGAGGGAGGAAATCGTAAGAAGGGAAGTCGTAGATGTCGTCGGAAGTGATATCGAATTTGCAACGGTTGGCGATTTTGACCGTGTTCGTTATGGCTTCAGGGTGCTCACTGAATAGCACACTCATTTCGGTTGGTGACTTTAGGAAAAACTGATCGTTGGGTCGGCGTTCCCGGTGGCTCGCTTCGAGAGATTTATTGTGTTTGATTGCAACCAGTGCGTCGTTTAATCGATGTCGATCGCGAACGTGGTAGTGGGCGTTGTTTGTGGCGACGACCCCAATTCCTAATTCCCGCGCAATTGCTGCCATACTTCGGTTTCGTTGAACGTCGCCCATGACGAGGTTTTGCTGTAGCTCAAGAAAGAAGTTTTCCTTGCCGTAAATCTCGATATATTTTCTGGTGGCATGTTGGGCGGCGGCGATATCGCCGTTGGACACGAGCTTGGATATCTCACCCCTTCGACACCCGGAAAGACAGATAACTCCTTCAGTATGATCGGCAAGGAGTGCCGGATCGAGATGCGGGTCGTTTCGCTCTTCGGTGTCGATGTGAGCACGGGTGGTTAGTAGCGATATATTTTTATAGCCTGTGGCGGTTTCCGCAATCAAGGTTATGTGCGGGCGACTGGCTGGCTCGTACTCGGTGTCGTCCGGCTCACCGAGTCCACGTGCGAGAGTGAGTTCGATGCCGATGATTGACTTGATGCCGAGTTCTTTTGCTGCCTGCGCAAATTCTATGACCCCGCTTACGTTGTTGTGATCGGTAATAGCGAGGGCGTGTAGTCCTAACTGCTTGGCAGTGAGCAGTAAATCCCACGATTCTGATGCACCTTCTTGGAACGAGTAGTTGCTGTGGGCATGGAGTTCAGCGTAGGCGGTAGTGTTGCGCTCTGTGAAATTGCTGTGGGTTACCGACTCGTGATTTCCGTACAACTGGTTGTTTGGTTTGGTGTTTGTTTCTGGGAATCTATTCACAACCGCTTCTCATTTGTAGATTGGTCGTTGGATCAGGGGGTGGAGAGCGTCTGATGAAGGCCGTTATCGAACTCAATTCTCAGATTATGTAGTTGGTATTAACCTGCCTGTCGATACCAGATGTTGGTCGCTAGGTTGAGGTAAATGGTTAGCTTTTGCCCATTTTCGAGTCGGAGTACATAGTAGAGTCGGGCAATCTCCTCATTTGATCCGCGCCACCACTCGTCGTTCACCTTCCAGATATCGTCTATATCGGCGACTAGCATCCACTTGCCGTCGGAAAGAAGCATTGTCTGTTTAGGGCGTTGTTCCCTCTCCCTCGTAGAGTGCGAGTTGTTGCCATGCTTTCGGCGAGAGCGAGGTGAGCCGATAGCAGGTGGAACTTGGATCGAAGTCGGGTTACCCGCTGAATTGGTACGAACGTGAATAGTGCGCGGAGCGTTTAAGGGCTTGATTCCGCCAGCGTAAACAGGATTGGCGGCGCGTGTGTTATCCAACTATCTTTGCCTCCTCGTCCTCGCCGCCAGAACTGTTCATCTGGACCAGTGCGTATCGGCGCTCTGGTATTCTCGACCACGGTTCGAGTTCTCTCACTTGGTAGATAGGTGGTGCAACTCTGAGGCGGGATCGAAGCTGGCTAATCGTTTCTTGCAGATCCGTATCACGCTTCACTTCCTTCCACATCGACTCCTGCCTGCCTGCCTCACCAGTAATGCCCGAAAGGATTATGCGCATGTCTTCGAGCGGCCCCGGAATGACAGCCATGTCGAGCTTCGATTTGATTGCAAATAGTGCTTGGTTTTTGTTACCAGCCGGATCTTTGAACGCTACACTCATCGTCCACGGAGCGTGTTGGAAAACCTGCGATTGAATGCTCGCTTGTCGGGCAAAGCGGCGTGAAAGTTTCGATCGTCCATATGCACGATTCAACAGACTTTCGATAGCTGGAACGATGATTGCCATACTTGCTGTTGGATCAGGAAAATCCAGATGTTCCGATACGACCAGCACGCTTCGTTTTGGCATGAGTGGTCGATGGTCGATGCCGTTTGCCAAATCCCACGCTATACCGCCTGCCTGACCGAACTGCGCCTCCATCGGACCCCGCGGAATATCGGTAATTCGGCCCATCGTCGTTAGTCCAAAAGCGTGAAGCCTCTTAACGAGCTGATAGGGAAGTGGAAGCGAGTCGATCGGGAATTGATCGAGGAATCTGCCTGGTTTGCCAGTTACTTTCCTGCCGCTGTTCGATCTACTCAGAAGCGAGGCTGCGTAAGCAAGCCATTTGTTATCACCAACTCCGATGCGCAGATCGAAGCCACCGACTGCCCCTGCAAGCAGTCTGACGACATGTGCGTCGTCCCCGTACAGACTTTCAAGCCCCCAGATTCCAACATATGCGAGACCCGGAGCAGCAGCTTCAATATTTGGCACCAGCTGTTCGAGATTTTCGATGATCTCGTCGAATACCAAAGCATAAAGCGGAGTATCTGCTTCGATGATGCGCATGCCGTGGTGGCGTGATGTTGCCTCGATAAGCGGCATCCCGGGCATGACGTCGGTGAGGTTGGGCGATGCTGCGAGGACGACGCGTGCTGAAAGCGAGTCGCTGGCTTTAGATGAAGATAGCGAGCTTGCTTTTGTGCCGAGGCCGTCGGATATGTTGGTGAGTTCTTCGCCAAGGTCGACCGCTTTGCCAGCGATGATTGCTGATCGATCGTGCAGTTCTGGCTTTCTCGCAACTTCAACCTGCCAGGGGAAGTTAGGAATCCGTAAACAAGCAAGCATCTTTGATGTGTTTTCCGAGAGATCGTGAGTTTTTGACTGGGTTGATGAATGGCTCTTCTGGGCGTGGTCGTTTTCACTTTGGGTAGTGGTGCGCTGTGGTAATAGTCGCCGCGTTTTTGGCTGCGGGGCGAGTGATTTAACTTGTGGGGGAGGACGTCTCATTTAGATAGTTATATGGCGCGTTGCGTGATGGCGTATGCGACCTGAAAATGCTCGCCGAAATTGACCGTAAGGTAATCAATCAGCGTCATAAAAATGTCGCTGGGGGCGAGACGAACCGGGTTCGCCTATTAATCCGGTCGATGAATTCTTTATTGATTTACAAGAACGGTGTACCGGCCAGGAGATCAATAATAGAACATATGTTCTTAAAATCAATAGGGTTTGTCACTCAATTTGAAAACACGGAGCGCCGTCACGAAATATAGTTCAGTACCCGAGTTCATTTCTATGGATGGACTTGATCACGGTGACGCCATGCAAGAAATTCGCTGAATCCTCCCTCAGATCAAATCGTTTCTGGATTCGGTTAGTCCTTAAACACAAATACCCGGTTTTTGGCCCGGTCATGCTTCGGATGTCTTATTTTGCCAATGGCTACTGGTCAGTTAGTCAGGGGTTAGCGATCAGTTGGTCTTTTTAGAAATGAATTCGATGCGTAGGCAAGAAAATCATATTTTGGACACTCCTAATTCCTAGGCTTTGGGGCGATGTTCAGAAGCCAGAGAGTTGTCTCTTATGTGAAACTGCAATACAAAGAGAGTTCATCCTCACAGTACCTCTCACTAACCATTAAGTAGCACCATCTTGGCGTTACACGTGTGGAATTCAGATGTAGTCTGAATCCTCGTCATTCCGGCAGCATTCACTGTCGATAAGACACAGTCTCGTCGAGCAATGGGTTCGGCGAAAATAAAGTGAAGAACGAACTACCAAATGAGAAGCTCCCAACTATTCGGCAAAACCCTTCGACAGGCTCCTGGCGATGCAGAAACTATCAGTCACAAGCTGCTTACACGCGCTGGCTTTATTCAGCAGATCGCAGCAGGAATATTTAGCCTTCAGCCGCTGGGTAACCGGTCGATCACTAAGATTAGAAACATCATCCGAGACGAGATGGATCGCGCCGGTGGACAAGAAATCAATATGCCGGTAGTTCAACCTCGTGATCTCTGGGTAGAGTCGGGCAGGGCAGACACGTTTACACCCCCCCTCGCAAGGTTTGAAGATCGTCGAGAGCGTGACATGGTTATTGCGCCTACCCATGAAGAAACTGCCACAGCAATGGCTCGTGCGGGGGTGACCAGCTACCGAGATTTGCCTTTTACGATCTATCAGATTCAGACGAAGTTCCGGGATGAAACTCGCCCGCGAGGCGGACTGCTTCGTGTACGTGAATTCGAAATGAAGGACGCATATTCATTTGACGCCGATGACGAGGGCATGGACCGTAGCTTCAAGGCAATGGTTGCTGCTTACAAGCGTATTTTCAAACGCTGTGGTCTTGACGTGATTATGGTCGATGCTGACTCTGGCGGAATTGGTGGCAAGGACTCGAACGAGTTCGTGCTGCTAACCGACAGTGGCGAAGACACGATTCTTATGTCCAACGAAAGCGACTATGCCGCCAACGTCGAAAAAGCCTCGTTCATTAAGAAGGCGTTTCTGGTCGATGAACTTGGTGAAGTTGAAGAATTTGCAACACCAGGCATCAAGACGATCGAAGAATTGGCGAAAGCCGAAGGTGTTTCGAAATCGAAAACTGCTAAGGCTGTGTTCTACAGCGTCGACGGTGAGATAGTCGTCGTGACCATTCGTGGTGACTACGAAGTTAATGAAACTAAGCTTCGTAACCTGCTCGAAGGCGCCGAGCCTAAACTCGCTACACCTGAAGAAGTGAAAGCAGCGGGGTTAGTCTCAGGGTCGGCATCAGCTGTCGGACTAACAGGTATGAAGAGTGTTGTGGACGATTCGATCACTATGGGATCGAACTATCTTGCTGGGGCCAACAAAAATGGCTTTCACCTGCGTAACGTCAACTTCGAGCGAGATTTCAAAGCCGATATTGTTGCCGATATTGCCGAAGCTAAGAAGGGCTACTTATCGCCCGACGGCAAGGGCAAGCTCGTTGCTAAGCGTGGAATCGAAATTGGGCACGTGTTCAAGCTCGGCAACGTCTACTCATCGAGAATGGGTGCCAACTACACCAATGAAGATGGCGAGCAGAACGAAATTCTCATGGGTTGCTACGGCATAGGAGTCGGGCGTCTACTGGCTGCAGCTGTTGAAGCTAACCACGATGATTACGGCATGCTTCTGCCAAGGGCTATCGCACCGTACGAAATCTACCTCGTTGGGCTAAATCTTAACGATCCAGACATCGCCGATAAGGCCGAGATGATCTACGAAGCATTGCAAGATGCAGGTTACGAAGTGCTCTTTGATGATCGAGACGCTCCTCCGGGAGTGAAGTTCAAGGACGCCGACTTACTGGGAATTCCTGCTCGGGTCGTAATTAGCACGCGCAGTCTCGAAAACGGTGGCATTGAAGTGAAGTCTAGAACCAGTAGAGATTCGGAAATCGTCGCTGAATCGGACGTACTCGAAAGCGTTAAATCTCTATTCGAATAGTCGAATAATCAGGCAGTTGTTAGTCATCTGTGTCTGATTGAGTACTAATTGGTATATCCCTAGATTGCCATTAGCAGGTACAATCCAGTACGTTCTTGAGTAATTCTGCCTATTATTCGCTGAGATTTCGGTGAATAGTTGACGGATTATTTGGGAGAGAAAACGAGAATGTGGGACGATAACCGTACGTACGGCAATGGATATGTTCAACTTTGAACATTCGATGGGATTCCCACTAACGAGGCTTGATTTATGGGTAAGAAGTTATTTATTGGTAGCCTGGCATGGGCGACTGACTCGTCTGGTCTTCAGGCAGCATTTAGCCGTTTCGGCGAAATCGAAGAAGCTACAGTCATCAGCGATCGCGAGACCGGACGGTCACGTGGTTTTGGATTTGTAACCTTCGTTGACGAAAGTTCAACACAGCAGGCCATTTCAGAAATGAACGGCGCTGACTTGGACGGACGTCCGATCGTAGTAAACGAAGCTA
>CAJQSP010000063.1 GCA_905614375.1 uncultured Dehalococcoidales bacterium
TGCTTACTTAGGCGGGGGTCGGATTTTTCCGGCTCCCGTCTTTCTTTAATCACGGTTTGTAAACAGCTTTGAATTCAATGCAATTAGCAAGTGCGGATAACTGGTAATTACGTCGGTTAGCGGTCGTTGACATAGATCATTCAGAATGCTAAATTTTTTTTATGTATCCACAGTGTTTAAAGTCACCGATTGACTTGATTTCGGATAGGATGCATTTCTGCATGGAGAGTCGACAGACCGCTTGGCCTGTATGGCTTCGTGGAACAACTTCGGAAGTACTTAACAAATGGCTAATTTTCTAGCGAGACGATTCCTATCTTCGTTGATCTCAGTGATCGGCGCGACGTTAGCAATTTTCATCTTGATTCAATTCCACAGTGACCCACGCGAGTTGTTCATACCGGACTCCGGATATGGCATTACTCAAGAGCAGTGGGAAAATCTTGGTGAACGAATGGGATTGAACGACCCGCTTTGGAAGCAGTACCTCAATTGGATAGGCAATACACTTCGGGGTGACCTTGGTGTATCTCTTGCTCGTGACAGAGCTGTTACTGATCTGATCAAAGGAAAGATTGGAGCGACTGTTCAACTAGCCGTTGGTGGTTGGATATTCGCGATAGCGTTAGGTATTCCGATGGGGGTGTTAGCTGCAGTAAAGCGCGGTACCTTCTGGGACTATTTCGGCAGAATGGTCGCTATTGTCGGTCAGGCGGCCCCGCCGTTCGTGACAGCTCTAGTTGCTATTTGGATCTTCGCTGTATGGCTAGACTGGTTGCCGGCTGGAGGGCGCTCGCCTGAATTCAACTGGAAGGAATATCTTCTGCCATGTATGGCTCTTGGTTGGGGTGCTGCAGCTAGCCTCATGCGTCTTACCCGATCTTCGATGCTCGAGGTTATGGACGCTGAGTACATCCGCCTTGCTCGTGCAAAGGGTGTCGGCTGGAACTGGGTTATCTACAAGCATGCTCTTCGTAATGCTTTAATCGCCCCGGTAACATCGGCTCTATTAGTGTTCTCGGGCTGGTTGAACGGTGCGTTGGTTGTCGAGATCGTATTCTCGTGGCCTGGCATCGGTTATGACGCTTTGTACCGTGCGGTTAACGACAACGACTTCCCGCTGTTGCTTGGAACCGTATTCGTATTCATTCTGATCTATTTGGTATTTGCAACTCTCGCCGATATTGCATACACACTTATTGACCCCCGAGTACGTCTCGGCAACTCTGCGGACTAACTAGGAGTACTCATGGCAACATCTGAAACACAGGGCGAGGTTCAGCACGTCGATTCGGCGACGCTGGATACTCCGCTCAATCCAGTAAAAGTTGATAGGTCGTTTGTTGGCAAGCTCTGGCACGTAATGCGTAAATACCCGGTTTTACCGGTGTTTGTGCTGTCTCTTCTTGTGCTTGCAGCCGTGATTGGTCCGACAATCGCTCCGTACGAGCGTGATATTGGGCCGATTGGTGACCGCCACTTAGCTATGTTCCAACATTCACATTGCATCAATATCGATGATTGGAATCCTCCATACGCGAAGTCGGATTGGGTGGACTTTGGTGATGGACCAGAAGCTCCATTCCGCTGTGATGCACCATTGCACGGCTTTTGGACAGAGGGATACCACCTACTCGGATCCGACCATATCGGGCGAGACGTGTTTACCCGTGTTCTTCACGGTGCTCAAATATCGATGCAGGTGGTATTAGTTTCGCTAGTACTAGGTATGTTTATCGGTGTGTCACTCGGTATGATTTCCGGCTACTACGGTGGCATGGTTGACGAGGTGATCACTAGAATTGTTGATATTTGGTATGCGATGCCATTCTTGATGGTCGCACTAATCGTGGTGTTGATTTTCGGGCGTGGCTTAACTGTGCTCCTTTTCGTGCTGGCTCTTGTGGCGTGGTCAGGTTTCGTAAGGGTTATTCGTGCTCAGGTATTGGTGCTTAAACAGATGGATTATATTGCGGCAGCTCGTGTAAACGGTGCATCTGACGTACGAATCCTAATGAAGCATTTGCTGCCTGGAATTCTTAACACTGCCATTGTTGTTGGAACATTGAACACTTCGAGTTTGATCCTTTCAGAATCGGTGCTCAGTTTCGTTGGTGCTGGTATTCAGCCGCCAACTCCTGCATGGGGTGTTATGACTAACGAAGGTCGAGACTATCTCTCGATTGCCGCTCATCAGGTATTAGTGCCTTCTGCAGCCATCTTCTTGGTTGTCATCTCATTAAACTTCCTGGGTGACTGGTTGCGAGACCGTCTGGACCCACGACTGCGACAGATCGACTAGGTTCACCTAGCAAGAATCGAATTCAAAAACGCCCTCGGCAGCAAAGCCGAGGGCGTTTTTTATTGTCTGAGCTTTTGATGGCGATCCGCCATATATAACCATCTGAACACTGGATAAACAAACGGGAGCAAGAGGCTCGTTTTCGTCGAAAGTAATATCTGTCCCTTTTGGCTGACAGTATCAGCTTGTCCAGAGATTTTCGTGTCCCAGATATGGTTCTGGCTGATGATTCAAGTCGATATAGTGGTTGTGAAGTCGTTCAAAGACCCTTGCTGCCACTAGTTCACGAATATACGCCTGACCGACGCTGTGTCGAGGATGCAGAGGTTCCCTGAGGCATTAGTCCTACTGTTCGAGGTGCCACTAATGGATCGTCAATCTGACAGAAACTAACGTTGAATGTTATTTGGTTTCGTAGTTCAATAACCGTAGAAACATGTGCCGATGTCCATACCCACATCTCTCAGACGCGACAAGACCGCTCGTTATGAGCGGCCTTGTAAACAGATTCGTTCAAGCTGAGTTGTTCTAGTCGGCGACAACACAGACAGCGCCAATGGCGGTTATCTGGTCACCAGAGAACTCAGATGTGTAAGTGAAGCAACCTTCGACTGTGAACGTGTGGTCGAAACTAGGGTTTTCCTTGTCGAACGGTCCTTTGTGAAGGTCGCCAGAGTCCCATTCTTCAGCTTGGCCTGGGTCGGATGTTGAACTGCTTGCTGATCTTCGGTCATGACCCCAACGGACGGTTGAGCCAACAGCGATTTTGATGATGGCAGGATCAAACACAACGCCTTCAGCACCTCGTGCAGGGATACTGACTTCGATCACACCAGTTAGGGCAGGGCCTTCAGGCACTTCCACATCAAATGCAGCACCCTGAACGATTGCGCTTGAACCACTGCCCACCGACACAGTTCCTTGAATTGCCTGTGCGGTAGCAGTTGCATTTCGTTCGTTGTTCGCTAGTGCTGCAGCACTGTCTGAATCGATTGCAACCTGCACCTGAGCATCAGGGTCACCACCGGCATCGATAACTGCCTGGCGGGTTGCCTGAGCGTTATCAAGCTTGTTCTGCGCCTTCGTAGTCTCAACGATTTGCACAGTTGTTGGTCTGTCCGAACAAGCCGCCATAATGGTTGTTAGGATCAAGGCCCCAGCAAGAACCAGGATCACACGATTTCGTATCGACATATATGTCCCCAAATTACAAAGCGTTTAATACACGCAGGGCACGGGTTTTTCAGTTCAACATCTGATGAAAGATTCCTCAGATTATTGAACCATTAAGTTCAATGTTGCCGAAGGATAACATGCAGTATCGAAAAGACGGGTGCAGGTTTGTTAGATTCTGAGGATTTATCAGATATTTAATAGGTGTCAAATCCGGTTTATTGAGTTTTTCGGCGAAGCCTCAGAACTATGATTCCCGATACCAATGCGATGCCGGCGGCGGTGAAGTAGGCGAACTGATATGCCTCGTCAAATGTAGCGTTATGTGAGTCTTGTCGCCAGTTCAAAAGCGACGTCATCAGAGCGATAGACATCACAGTGCCGATTGTTTGAGATACGGTAAGTGCTGCCGATGTAGAACCGGCGTACTCGCTTGGTGTTCCTCGCAAAGTTAGTGCGTAAACAGCAGCCTGGTGTATTCCGAAACCTAATCCAAGTACTGCAGTCGAAATCACGACCCTGCTCATCTCTGGATTGTCCCCAGCCGTGCCTACGAACACTAATCCGATTGCAGTTAAAATGGTTCCAATAAAGATGATTGGCCTATCACCAGCACGGTCTGCGAGCCATCCGGCGATTCCTGATCCAAGAAAATTCATACCTGCCATTAGAGCCAATAGCGCACCGAGCGTTAGCCCGCTTCTTCCCATCACATCGGCGACATAGAACGGAAATAGGAACCACATTACGAACGAGGCGATAGTCAAGAGCAAGTTCGAAAGCGTACCCGACTTGAATCCTGAGAATGCTGTGAGACCAGCAGGAAAGATCGTAAATCGTCCGCTTTTTTTACCTTTGGCGAACATCAAACCAAGTACGAATGTGAGAGCGAACAGCACCAAAGGTAATGGTGATAACCAGCCTTCAACTCGGGCGAACGACATGGCGAGTACGAATGTGAATAGTGCAGCGAAAACTGTTACAGATCCAAGTAAGTCGAACCGGTGCTTTGTACGCCCGGGAATTGACTGAGCCAAATTTCCGTTGAGAGCGATCACTGCTGCTAACAGCAGCACTATGCCGATAGGAATACGCGCCCAAAAAATTGCTGGCCAGCCGATTTCCTGTCCCAGTAAACCTCCACCGAGCGTGCTTGCAAACGTACCAAGCCCCATCGCCCCTAGTGTTACACCAAGCGCAGCTCCACGTCGGCTGGGCCCAAATGCCCGAGCAACGAGCGCGGGGGCGAGGGTGAATAAAATTGCTACACCTATTCCCTGTGGGATACGCAGGGCGACGATGGGTGCAAGGGAATCCTGTAACGAGATTAGGCCTACGGCGGTCGTGTACAGCACGATACCGGAGACTAACGGCCACTTGATCCCGAATCTATCGGCAATACCTCCGGCGACAAATCCGGTTCCGCTTCGAGCGCCGTGGTACATGATGATTATCAGTTGGACACTAATTATCGTCTCGCCAAGATCTGACCGAAATCTCGGCAGATTGACGTTGATAGAAAAATCTAGTGCGCCAAGAAACAGGGCACCGCTTCCTATCGCTATAGCTAAGATCTGGGCGAATCGGGTCACATGCTGGCTAGGCTGGATTTCCTGACTCTGTAAGGTCTTTGTCGCGTCGGGGTTTGTAATGATTAATGACCGTCGCCGGATACTGATGACAAAGCTATTATTTCCATAGTGATGCTCGCAATATTTGCGGTATACGTTCTATCTTTGGCATCCATGAAGTTGATATTAATTATGAATCGCTTCTATCGCGAACCTAGTGTGGGAATTATCGCATTTATTCAGCCTCAGCCCTCGTATTTCAGCATTGGATTTCCGGCATGTGTAGATGTATTCAATTAGGTTGTATATTCTTCCGGAACTCATCATGGGTGCTTGTTGTTGAAACTTTGTCGGCAGCAACACGACCACAAGTTGAAAGCAAAGAAAAAAATGGGACACAGTGTCATATATTACGGCGAGCACGATGGTGCACGAACGGTCAGAGCACTTGAGCTTGCACCGAATGATCTCGACTGGGGAGTCGTTAGTCCTGATTCGTCCGAAGCTGAACGTGCTGAAGATCTCGCTGATGCCGTAGCCGTGATTACGAACGGACTGTCGATAACAACAGATATGTTGTCAAAAATGCCGGAAATGAAGCTGCTTCAGGTGATGAGTGCAGGATTCGACAGTCTTGATGTTCCTGCCATTCGAGAGATGGGTATCGAAGTTTGCAACAACTCCCCAGCGATTGCTCGTTCGGTTGCCGAACACACAATCGGCATGATGATGATGGTTTACAAGCGACTTCCTCAAGGTGTCGACGGCGTGAAGGCTGGCACTTGGCAGAAGCCAGCGAAATCGGGAGAATTTGGCAAGGTTTACGAAGTATCGGGTCGCACGGTAGGAATTATTGGGCTTGGCAACATAGGAACTTGGGTCGCCAAGATGCTCAAAGGATTCGAAACGACAACCCTTTACACAGACGTACGAGAATTCCCGTCTGAAAAAGAGCAAGAGTTGAACGTTACTCGTGTTTCTATGGACGAACTGCTCGATCGGTCGGACATCGTTACGGTTCACGTTCCTTTGTCATCATCGACCACTGGCTTAATGGGACGACGAGAGTTCGCCGCTATGAAATCAGGCGCAATATTTATCAACACGTGCCGTGATCCGGTACAAAACGAGACCGAATTAATAGACGCTTTGAACGCGGGCGAAATCATGGGAGCAGGGTTGGATGTAACCGAAATCGAGCCGACTCCGATGGATAGTCCGCTGATGAGCATGGACAACGTGGTGCTGACTCCTCATTTGGCGGGATCTTCTCAGGAGAGGGTGGATCGGGCGCTGGAGTTTTCATTTGAAAACGCCCGCCGCGCTATGAACGGCCAAGATCTGAAAAATCCGGTGCAAGTGCTTGATTAGTATTCCACAGGCATACGCTTCAACTGCGTTCGAGATGCCATCAGGATTGTTGATCGATCTCGACGGCACGGTACTAC
>CAJQSP010000064.1 GCA_905614375.1 uncultured Dehalococcoidales bacterium
ACGGGAATCCGGGCTTTCGTCCGAAATCGACAGCCTGCATGGCTTTAAGCTTCTCTTCAGAAACTTCGATGCCAAGTCCAGGCTTGTTGCCCATGACGATCCAGCCATCTTCGACGTGGTTATCCCAACTCTCGAATGCGCCTTCACGACCCGGATCTACCACTTCCATCATATTGTGATTCGGCAGCGCCGCTGCAAGTGGAGCCATAAAGTTGGCAGAGCAGTTCATCATTGTTACAGGTATTTCGTAGGCGTAGCACATGTTTGCTACCTGACGAGCACCAGTGATGCCGGAGTGACCAACGCCTACGTTTGCAACGTCGATAGCCTGTTGCGAAATGAGCGGGTACATTTGCCCAATGTCGTTGAGATTTTCTCCCGATGCGACGGCCGCCGACACGTTTCGAGAAACCTGACGCAGTCCGTCGAAATCCCAACGCCGCGCTGGTTCTTCAGCCCAGAAAATATCGAAGTGTTTTTCGATCTGGTTGATGTACCGTATTGCCTGTTTTGGCGACCAGTATTCGTTGGAGTCGATCATTAGGTACGGACGATCTTTCACCTTGCGGAAGGCATCTCTCATGATGCCGATTCGCCGTAGGTCGTCGTCCATATTGAGTCCGACCTTGATCTTGCCGCCATCGACGCCGCGATCAGCCATTCTCGTGTAGAAGGCGTGTAATTCTTCATCAGATAAGTTGTATCCAATGTCCGATGCGTACGCTTTAGCTCGTCCTTCGCGAGCACCAAGTGTTTGCCACAAAGGTTCATCGGCTATCTTCGCTTTGAGATCCCACAATGCGACATCGATAGCAGCGATTGCACCGGTTATTGCGCCTTCATTGTTTCCTTTGTGCACCCAATCGACCATGTCTTTCCAAAGACCAACAACCCCTCGTGGGTCTTTGCCTTCGATTACGTGGAAGAGGCTTGCGATGGCGTCGTTGCCTGCAGGAGCCATTCCGCTGACGCCTTCATCGGTATCGATCCAGAGGATCGCCATATTCATGAGGTCATCCCCAGAGGGGTAGTTAGAATCTCCAATACCTCGGTCGAGCTGTTGGGTGAATTTGTCTAATCGATATCCGGTAATTTTCATTTTGTTGTTACTTGGTATTTATTTCAATTGGAAGATTTACGTTGTTGGTGTGGGAATCGGGTTATTGGGTCTTCGAACCATGAGCCGGAACAAAGTGCTCTCCGTTTACGCCTGTCGCAGCAGCAGCCGATTCTTCCTTGGATGGCGGGTTGTCCCATAGGCCAGATCCTGGCCGTCGACCGAATGGCGAAGGTCCTGCGGATGCGCTGACCTTTTCGACTTTCTTCTGGGCAAGTGCTTCGGGATCGAAGCTCACACCAGTTCCGGGCTGGTCACCACATATGGCCCAGCCATCGACGATCTTGATGTCGGATGTCATTACGCCATCATCTGGTTCAGCGTTTTGCGCCTCGAGTGTTAAGAAATTAGGAATGCAAGGTGCAAGCTGTGCGTTCATGTTTCCAGGTGAACCACCTAGAGTAATCGGCAACTCAAAACCGTACGCGGCGTCGGCAAGTTGCAGGGCGCAGGTGATGCCGGTCATGCCGTGGCTAACCTGAACGACGTCGGCAGATCGATTGTGGAAGTAAGGCAAGAAGTCTCCGAGAGAGTCGAGATTCTCGCCTGCACAGACCGGGGCCTTGATTTGGTCAGATATTCGTCGTAGACCTAAGAAATCCCAACGGCGTGCTGGCTCTTCGACCCAAGCAATGTCGAACTGCTCTTCCATTTCGCGAACTTTACGAATCGCCATCTTGGGATTCCAGACTTCGTTAGCGTCGATGTACAGGAGTGGTTTATCGGTTGCCCGCTCGAGACCCTTTTTCATTCGACCAATTCGGCGAAGATCGGCATCCTGGTCGAGCCCAACTTTGAGCTTGCCGCCCTTGAACCCCCAATCGGCTGCCATCATGCCGTACCAGTCTTCGATACCGTCATCGGAAAGGGGAGAGTCTAGGCCCGATGCGTATGCGTGCACTTTCGGGTTGGAGCCGCCGAGGGTTATCCATAGTGGTTCGTCGTTGGCTTTCGCTTTGATGTCCCAAAGAGCGACATCAAGAACCGAGATTGCATCGTTTATAACACCATCGTGACCGGCTTTGAACGCTCGGTCGACCATGCGTTTCCAGAGGCCGGTTACACGACGTGGGTCTTCGCCCATCAACATGCCTTCGACCATAGATTTGATCTGTGGACCTGCACCACCACCACCAAATGAAACGCCAGTGATGCCTTCATCGGTAAACAGTTCAAGGACGTTAGACGCCCCACGGATACGACCTGAAGGCGAGTTCGCATCGCCCATGCGCCTATTAAGGGGGAATTCATACAGAGTAATTGCGTATCCGGTGATCTTCATCGTTTTTCCATTCAGTAAAAGCTAGTCAGCAGTTTTGTTGACCTAACCAGCCGCCCGAGTGTAGGCATAGTGAACTGAACGGTCAACGGCTCGCCACGTGAGAAGTTGAGTCGAAGTGCACTTTGCAAACAAATGCGTTGCATAATCACTCAAAATCCGTACTAAGTGCAATCTGCCTGCAATCATCAGTAATGGGTAACGTTATTGGACTGACAATAGTCGTTTCGAGAGATGAAATACCGATTCTCGGAGCACATGCCAATTTCCGGAGTCCGAAATGCGTCGTCCATCACTGATAGCTCTAATCGCTATCACCGTATTGTTTGCAGGAGCAGCACTGCCTGCTCGAGCCGCCGATCCCATTGGTGAAAATGGGGCCGTGGTCATCCTCATCGATGAAGGTGCATCGCCAATTCAGCGTGATCTGGATGCGGTCGAGACTGCTGCGCTCACGATTGCTAGCGGTACGGCTGCCGGAACGATAGCTGCGGCTTCGTACGGTGTTGAGCCCAACGAGATCGTATCTGCGAAATCGGGCCCGGCTGGCACACGACTCGTCGATGATGTGGTTACCGACATTCGTTCGATGGATATCGGACCTGCAAGATCCGATCAGTTCGCCGCTCTAACCGATGCATTCTCTTTCCTCTCGCGTATCGACGCTGTTGAGGGCTCACGAGTCGTATTTCTGACTTCAGGTCGGATACTTGGTGAATCAGAAAACACCCGAGAACGACTTGTCAACGTCGCCGATCTGTTCTCTGCCGAAGGCTGGGTGATCGACGTAATGACTCTTCCTTCTACCGAACCAGTACTTCGAGATTTGATGAGTGGACTCTCGACAGGTTCTGACGGTGTGTTCTATGACACTGGGACTGCTGAGGGTGTTGCCGCACTATTTGAAAACTATTCAGCGCTTTCGCTTGAAAATGCGATGGACGTCGAGATGCACGACAACTCGGCAGCTATCGTTACACTCGACATTGCGCCTCATACAACCGAGTTCACTACGGTGTTCGTCCGACAGCATGACATGGTCGAAGTTGCGGTGTTCTCTCCAAACGGTACGCGGGCTGCGACCGAAATGGAGAATGTGGATATTAGTGAGACTCCTTCTGCGGTGATCGTACGAATACAGTCGCCAGTGCCCGGTAATTGGAGTCTTCAGGGATCGGGACCTGCCTCGAAACTTGTTGCAAGTGTCGATATACGAAATCCACTTGAGCTTCGTTTGATCGAACAGCCACCACTTCCGGTTGGCGAGCCTGCTGTGATTGAAGCAGCGGCTTTCAATGGTGAATCTGCCCAACTTCTGTATGGTGCAGAAATGACTGCAACCATCAACAAGGCGAGCGGTATAACCGAAGTCGTTGCACTGAACGATGCGGGTGAGAATGGCGACAAATTCGCCACCGACGGAATTTACTCTGTTCAGTTGAGCGCCCCGAAGTCGCAAGGCATTAACCATGTCGTACTTCAACTGACGTGGGTTGACTACGTGGCGTCGCTGCGTAGCGATACAGCGTTCCGAAGCGAATCCTTCCCTACATTGAGCCTGACTGCTGTCAACAACGTTGAAACAACAGTAGGTAAGTACGCTACGGTCGCCAGAGTTCAAGTGCGAGTTGGCGACTATCCGTATCTAACTAGCCCATCCGACATTAAAGCAGTTCTAAAAGGTGCTGCAGGTTCATTTGACGCAATTATCTTGACTGTTGACGAGCCAGAACCAGGTGTAGCCTGGGAGTTCGATATCTCAGCGATTATCCCTGAGACGGGTGAATATGAAGTTGAAGTGGTACTCGACAGCATCTTCGAGGGTCGACCATATACACGTGTTACTCCGCGGGTAACTTCATCTGCACTGATCATTGAGGAGCCTGTGTTAATTCTTGGTTTCCCGGTTTGGCTCTTCGGTGCTCTCGGATCATTGTTGATTGTTGTCGCTGGCTTCACGATCTGGGTATCACGGAAGACATCGCCGTTTGGCTACATCATGGATGATGCCGATCGAGTTGTTGTCGATTTCTCACGATTGAACCGCAGCTTGATTCAAGGATTGTTCTCAAGGAATAGCGTTAATGCTGGTGACGTGAGCGATTTGCCATTTGTAGGCGGTACGTTCAAGTTCAGCGGCGACAACGTCAAGCTAATTCACAAGCGTGCGGTTGGCGATCCCTCAATGCGGGTGAATAGTCGACCAGTTGGACCTGAGGTTGATCTGGGCGAGAACGTTTGGCTGGGCGTCGGAGGGCGTTTATTGACGTTCCAGATTGAGACCGGCAGGGCAGTTGACGAAGTGTTGACAGATGCTACTGATTCGGTGACTGGGATAGGCGATGTTGCACCGGTGGGTTCACCAGGCGACTAGGCTTTCAAGCAAATAATTAGTGATATAAAAAAAGGGGCTACTCATTGCGAGCAGCCCCTTTTTTATATTTGACGATTGGTAGTTGAGAACTACTTCTCGTTGATTACGACTCTCTCGATCATATCGCCCGGTTCTGGGTCGCTCATCGGGTCTCGCTCTCGAATGGCCTTCACAACATCCATGCCGGTGATGATCTTGCCGAACACCGTGTGCCGTCCGTTGAGGTGAGGAGTTGGCGCCAACGTGATGAAGAACTGGCTGCCGTTTGTGCCAGGTCCTGCATTCGCCATCGAGAAAATTCCCTCTGAATCGTGGTGCAGGTTTTTGTTGAACTCGTCACCGAAGCGGTAACCGGGACCGCCTGTGCCGGTTCCTGTAGGGTCGCCGCCCTGAACCATGAATCCGGGGATTACACGATGGAAAGTGGTGCCATTGTAGAAGTCGGCGCGGGCGAGGTTGATGAAGTTTTCAACAGTGAGCGGTGCGTCATTTGCGTACAGCATGAGCTCAAATTCGCCTCGTTCAGTTTTGAATGTGGCTGTGTATGACTTTGAGTTGTCGAGTTCACCTGATGGTGGAGCTAGATCTGCCATGATTTCTCCTGATGATAGCTTGCTGAATTGGCAAGTATTCGATGTTTAGCTTTCAGTAATAGTGATCGATTTGATCAGATCGCCCGGTAGTTGTGCTGTGCCGGGATCTCGAACTTCGAGGTTCAATACGTTCTCGAGACCTTCGATAACTTCTCCAAATACGGAGTGCTTGCCATCAAGGTGAGGGGTTGGACCGAACGTGATGAAGAATTGGCTTCCGTTGGTGTTCGGTCCTGCATTCGCCATGGAAAGAACTCCAGGCTTATCGTGTCGTCGGGTAGCATCGAATTCATCACGGAATTGATAGCCAGGACCGCCGGATCCAGTGCCTGTAGGGTCTCCACCCTGGGCCATGAATTCTGGGATTACCCGGTGGAACATCAAGCCATCATAGAAGCCGATAGTTGTGAGGTTGATGAAGTTTTCTACGGTTCGAGGAGCTTCATCATCGAAGAGCAGAATTTTGAACTCACCGGCATTAGTCACGAACGTAGCGTGGTAAGTCTTTGATGTATCGAGTGCTCCCACGGGTGATCGAGCTTCGTCACCGGCCGAGAGCATCACTGCTGTAGCGTCCATCTGTCCGCCTGTCGCTACTGGTGCAGACGGGACTTCGGTAGCTGTAGGTTCGGGTTCGTCATCACCGCACGCTACTAATACGAGCGATGAGATCATAAGCAGTGCAATTAGTAATAGCAGCCGTTTCATTCTGTCTGTTCTCCACGAAGTTGATTGATGCAATCGCCTGATAGCAAATTGCATCGTGCCTGAAATTCACAAGCCAAAAAGTATATCCAAGATCGTTGCCTAGAACGATCATGGCGAGCGCTTATTGCTAAAACACTCAGCGTAATTCGAAGGTTTTGGGTTTATCTCGGCAGATTATGACTCATATAATCTTCTTCCATGTCAGCAACTGCAAACAAACCTTCAAACCCAACCGAACAGCTATCCGGCGCTCGCCTGTTAGAGCTTTATCAGACCATGGTGCTAAGTCGTTACCTCGACGAACGGGTCTGGCTACTCAATCGACAAGGGAAAGCGGCGATCGCTGCTTCCGCCCAAGGCCATGAAGCGACTCAGGTTGCTTGCATCGAGGCGACCGACTCCTCGAAAGATCATTATTTGATCTACTATCGCCAGTTCGCCGCGATGATGGCGCTTGGTACAACGCCGGAAGAGATGCTTCGAGGATTCTTAGCCAAAGAAGACGAACCGATGAGCGCTGCTCGCCAGTTCCCACTTCACGGAGCGCATCCTCGCGTTGACTTGTTCAACTTCTCCAACGTTATCGCCACACAGCTCCCGCAGGCCGCCGGGGTTGCACTTGCCGATAAATTGAAGGGCTCTGATGCAGTGACTCTGGTGTTTTTCGGCGATGGCGCTTCCTCGCAGGGTGATACGCACGAGGCGATGAACTTCGCAGGTGTTCACAAATTGCCGATAATTTTCTTTTGCGAGAACAACCGCTACGCTATTTCAGTTCCCATCGAAAAACAGATGGGCGTCGAGGGCGTTGCCAGTAGGGCGATTGGATATGGATTCCCCGGAGTGCAGGTCGACGGCACTGACGTTATTGCGGTTCATGAAGCGACGAAGGCAGCTGTAGAACGTGCGAGAGTTGGAGACGGCCCGACGCTGATCGAGGCATCGGTAGAACGCCTTCTCGCTCACACAACCGATGACGACCACACTCGCTATCGTTCGGCTGAAGACATCGCGCAGATGGCGAATAGAGATCCAATCAAAATTTTGTCTGAACTACTTAAAAGACGTGACTTACTTACCGATAATGCAGACACAGAAATTCACGATGATGCTAAGAAACGGGTGAACGTTGCCACCGATATTGTGGACGCTGAACCGTACCCGAGCGTCGATACGATGTTTGATCACGTGGTCGACTCCGTCGGAGGTAATTTTTAGTGAGTGAGCAGACAGTAATTGAGGCAGTTCGAGCGACCTTGCAGTCGGAGATGCGCCGCGACGATTCAGTGATTGTCCTCGGTGAGGACGTTGGTAGTCGAGGCGGAGTGTTTCTGGCGACGGACGGTCTTATTGATGAATTCGGTGAGAACCGAGTGATCGATATGCCACTGGCGGAATCGTCAATATGCGGAGTTGCGCTCGGAGCGGCCGTCAATGGTTTGCGGCCGATCGCAGAAATTCAGTTTGCCGACTTTGTTTGGCCAGCTATAAATCAACTGGTTGGTGAAGCTTCTAAAGTGCGCTACGGCACAAACGGCATGAAGACTGCGCCTATGACTGTACGCATACCTTACGGAGGCGGTGTCAGAGGCGGCTTGTACCACTCCCAGAGCATAGAAGTACTCTTTTCGCACACCCCGGGTCTCTCTGTTGTGGCTCCAGCTACGCCATACGATGCGAAAGGTTTGCTCGCAACCGCAATTCGTACGGATGATCCTGTGGTCGTGCTCGAGCACAAGCGAACATATCGTTTGGTGAAGGGTGAAGTGCCGGATGAGGATTACACGATCCCAATTGGCAAAGCGGAGGTCAAACGACCTGGTAAAGATATGACGATCGTTACGTACGGACTGATGCTGCACTACGGTCTTCAGGCTGCAGAAATGGCAGCTGCGAACGGTATAGATGTCGAAATTCTCGATTTGCGTACGTTGCGACCTCTCGATGCCGACGCCATTGCGGAATCGGCTTCCCGAACGGGTAAGGTATTGATAGTTCAGGAAGACACGCCTGCTGTGAGTATTTCGTCTGAAGTTGCCGCAATTATCGGTGAGCGATGTTTCTTCGATCTTGACGGTCCGATTACTCGACTTGGACCACCTGAACTTCCGCCGATGCCATTCTCTCCGATTCAAGAGTCAGCATTCATGCCTTCACCGGAGAAAATATTGGCCGCTATTACGAAGCTCTCGGAGATTTAGAGATGGCTTTCAACATTGAATTGCCACATGTTGGCGAATCGGTCACCGAGGCGGTGATTGGCAAATGGTTAAAAACGCCCGGCGATACGATCGAAAAATACGATCCGCTGGTCGAGGTGATTACCGACAAAGTCGCTATGGACGTTCCGTCGCCGGTGACAGGTACTCTCACTAAAATTTTCGCTGAAGAGGGTGAAACCGTTCTGATGGGCGCGGT
>CAJQSP010000065.1 GCA_905614375.1 uncultured Dehalococcoidales bacterium
GTCGATATTATCCCGCAACTCGATGAAGGCATCGTCGACGCGAAGCTTGTCACTCGGCAAGAAATTGTGGCGATGGCGGCAAGTCAAGAAATCGAAGACGGTGTGACCCTGATGTGCCTAGCCCGCTACTGGGCGCATTTGGAACTTAACGCCTGTGAATCTGGTGGAGAAGCATGAAAGATATTTACGCGCATATCGAATCGCACGTTGATGAATCGATCCAGCAGCTGTTCGAGCTTGTTCGCCAGCCATCGATATCGGCGCAGAAAGTTGGCTTTGATAAAGCCCCTGGTCTGATGAAGGACCTGCTCGAACGAAATGGATTCGAGGCTTTGATCATTCCCGTGCCAAACGACGGTCTTCCAACCGTCTACGGCTACATGTCGGCTTCCGAAAATCCTGAATCAGCGCCGACCCTGTTGTTCTACTGCCACTATGACGTGCAACCTGTTGACCCGCTTGAGCTCTGGAACACCGATCCATTCGAGCCTACACAAATAGGTGATCGACTTTACGGTCGCGGAATGTCTGACGACAAAGGCAACATCGGCGCCCGACTCGCAGCAATAAGGGCGTTCGTCGATGAGCGAGGTGGCGTGCCATGCAACATCAAGATGTTCTGTGAAGGTGAAGAGGAATCAGGCTCGATAAATCTTCCAGATTTGATTGCTGAGCGAGGAGATGATTTCAAGGCTGATGCATGCATTTGGGAGGGCGGCGGACGAAATCTTAACGGCGACCCATTCATGTATCTAGGACTCAAAGGCGTCCTTGGCGTCGGTTTAAGCGTGAGTATGCTTTCTGGCGACGCACACTCGTCATATGCCGCCATATTGCCGTCGGCTGCTTGGAGGCTTCTTCAGGCCCTGCAGACCATTAAGGACGTTGATGAACGTATTCTGATCGAGGGATTCTACGATGGAATCACCGAACCGACTGCCGAGGCGGTAGACGCGGTAGAAGCGCTTCCCGACGATGCACCGGAATGGCTCGATACGTTTGGAGTTTCTAGTTTCGTAAAGGGACTCGATGGTGAAGATCTTCGCAAGCAGCTGACGTTCCAGCCGACAGCGAATATCGCAGGACTCGACTCGGGGTATCAGGACGCCGGCCTGAAGACTGTCCTTCCTGCTTCAGCCAAGGCAAAAATGGATTTTAGACTCGTTCCTGAGCAACGTCCTTACGACATTTTCGACAAACTTCGAACGCACCTCGACAAGCACGGATTTGAAGACGTCGAAATCGAAGTTCTCGGTGCTGTAAATCCTTATCGAACCGATCTAAATTCACCGTGGGTGCAATTAGTCGCTGAGACAGCTGAAGAGATTTACGGTCGCAAACCAGTGATGACTCCGAATATGGCGGGGACTGGTCCGATGTTCGATTTCGGCGACACTCTGGGTATGCCGATCGCCACTTCAGGTATTGATCACCCCTCTCACAAAATTCACGCGCCAAATGAAAACATCACGATTGATGATTTTCTATTTGGAGCCAAACACGCTGCGTTGATAATCGAACGATTCGCCCGAGACTGGGGTTAGAGCCGCAAAGCCCCCTGTAGAATTGGCGAGTTTTGTTGAACCTTTAGTCGGAGAAAGCTTCCGCACATGGCCGTAATTCAGCCCACGCCTGACCACGTATTGGATAAGGCGACCATCGAGCAACTCAAGCGCGTGAACACCACTGCTGTCGTCGACGTGCTTGCCCGTAACGGCTATGAGCCTCACTACGTTTACATGCCGAACGTTCGAACGATGAACCCCGGCCAAAGACTCGTCGCTCGGGCTATCACCGTTCGATTCGTCCCTGCTCGCCCCGACGCTATGGCAGAAAAGCCGGGTGGGGAAGAATCGCCTGAGTTCGCAGCATTTGAGCTGGCCGGTCCCGGCGACGTAATCGTGATGGAATCGATGCGCAACAAGCGCATGTCAATTGGTGGCGACATCAAATTCCTACGGCTCAAGCAGCGCGGAGTCGATGGGCTGGTTTGCGATGGTGGCATTCGCGACATGCACACCGTTCAGGACTACGGTGTTGGAATGTGGGGACTCGACAAGACATCGAATCTTGGAACCCGGGTTGGAACGCCTTATTCGACGAACGACACGGTCGCTGTTGATGGCATTCTCGTGCGACCTGGCGACTACATCGTTGCGGATGACGACGGCGTAGTCGTTATTCCTCGCGGAGTTGCATCAGAAATCGCACTAAAGGCAATTGAGTACGACGATCTTGAAGAGTGGATTAGGGCACGGCTGGACAAAGAGCAACTAACGCCCGGTTTGTACTACCCACCTGACGACGCAGTCATCGCCATGTACCGCAAAGAAAAGGCAGAGAACTTGGGCAGCTAAAGCTCGACTTCGATATCCAGACCGTCGTAGGCGTATTGGATATCGAGACCTTCTGAATCTTTCAGTTTGGCAAGTTCGGCGTTCACAGGAACGTGATCGATGTCGTGTGTTGCATCGATCAATAGAGTGCGCGTGGCTCCAAGTCGACGCGCTTGGACGATCGCCTCTTCAACAGTGAAATGGGTGCCGTGAGTTCGAGCGGGTCGTAATGCGTCGAGCACAAGAATTGTCGACCCGCGGACTAGCTCTGCGGTTTTCTCAGAAATCTCAGAAGCGTCAGATATGTAACTAACATCGCCGAAGCGATATCCGAAGCATTCCCAGTTCTTACCGTGTTCGACCGGGAGCGGGGTCAGCTCTAAACCGTCGGCACTGAACGGCATTGCATCGATAGTATTGAATTTTAGTTTCGCTACACCGCCGCCGCCAGTTTGTTTGCTGCGGTCGACCAAGTAGTAGAACAACTTTTCAACGACCTGAAGATCGACTTCACGCAAGTAAATCGGTAACGACTCTTGTGCATTGTTCGTCCAGTCCCTTAGACCGTCGAACCCTCCTACGGCATCAGCATGGGCGTGTGTGATGACCAGTGCGTCGATAGTGCGCACATCAAACTTTGGGAACAGTTGTATCGCAGATTCATAAAAGAACTTCCCGGCATCGATAACAATATTGCTTGTGCGGTCATCGCTGAATTTGCGTTGGATAAGTAACGACGTATTACGACGTCGATTCGGAGACCCGGGCTTGACAGCATCGGGACAAACCGGGCAGTCGCTGTCTGGATTTGTGAGACATGAAACTCTCGGCACACCTTCGGATGTACCGGTACCCAGAAAAACGATGCGAGATTTTGCTGCCGAATTTGTACCAGCGGCAGAGTCGAGGTTTGAGTGGTTCTTGGTTGTCCCAGAAATTGGCATCATCAAAGGATACCGGTTGCGTGGCTATTTATTGGTGGTTATTGGAATCGACTCAGGGCGGGTTCATGCCCTCCGAAATTCTCGTGCCTATCGTCATCGCGTAAGACCTACACTTCGCTTAACCCGAATGGTGTAACTAACGGTAAACTTTGTGCCGTTCAGGAATTTATTACCGTCTGCATAAACAGTTCTGCCACAGACGCAGTACTAGAAGCAAAGAAAAGAATATGAAAAAGACCATTCGTGGCGAACTAAAAAAGAAGCTTCATGCGGGAGAAGTTGTAGTTGGACCGTTCGTCATCGTCCCTTCAGTTGCGATGATCGACACGCTCGGTTATGCCGGTATGGACTTCTGTATTCTCGATACCGAGCATGGTTCACTCTCAATGGAGACGGTAGCCGATCTTGTTATAGCGGCTCAGGGCACGGGCGTTGCACCTATTGTTCGAGTCGGCGGTAACGAAGAATGGCCGATTCTGCGAGCTCTCGACATCGGAGCTGACGGCGTACAAGTTCCTCAGATCAACCAGAAATCAGACGCTGAGAAAGTCGTTCACGCTGCTAAGTACGCACCTCTAGGGGAGCGCGGTGTATCTGTGTTCACACGAGCTGGAAACTACTACAAAGACGATGCAGTAGACCATCCGGCGCGTCAGAATGAAGAAACCATGACGGTGGTTCACATCGAGGGACAGAAGGGCTTGAACAACCTCGAAGAGATCATGACTGTTGATGGAATCGATGTTCTCTTTCTTGGGCCATACGACATCTCACAATCGCTGGGTGTTCCTGGTGACGTTCGCTCGAAGATCGTTGAGGATGCACTCAAAGAGGCAGCAGCAAAGGCTCGAGCGCAGGGCAGGGTGATCGGTTCATACGCCAAGGACGTTGAAATGGGCAAATGGCTCATCGACCTCGGTATTCAGTACTTGTCTATCAATGTCGATGCCACGATCTACATGCAGGCGTGCGAACGTATCGCCCGGGCTCTCAAGTAAGCCATCCTTAACACGCCAGCAACTCGATAAGTTTGCTCAGGTTGTCGACTAATTCGCCATCCCATTGGTTAGAAAAGTCGACGTCCGGAGTCGAACCGGCTGCGTTATAAGGCGTGATTCGTATGGCACGTATTCCGTACTGATCGGCAATGACCATCTCTTTACTGTTGCTGTCGGCGACATAGCTAAACTCTTCGGGTTAGACATCAAGGCAGCGTGCGGCATTTTGGTAAATCAGTTGATTCGCCTTTTCGACCCGGCGGTCATCCGTCGCTACTTTGAGCTTGTCGCTCACCCATCGAATATTTGCCGGCTCAGTTGGGTGCACGCCGGTCAATCGGTCAATTTAGTGCTCGCTCCATAGCGTTCGAAACTCCGCAGGGTCGGCCCCTGCCGCCACTCCTATGTTGTCGATCACGTCCCGCTAGTGGTTTCTGTCGGAATGGGCGATAAGCGTGCCTAAAAGATCGAAAATTACCGCTTATGGAAAGCCAGAGGAAGTCGTACTCAAAGTAAATCTTCGTTCGGCGTGATACCAAATCCGGGTTCATCCTCGATCTGAATGTAGCCATCAACCGGTTCAGGAGCACCGATCCAGAGATCGTCTTTACCACCTCCACGAACGCCCGGAAGTATCTCTACGAAGTCTTCACATGCAGTTGCTGCGATCAAGTGCAGGCCCCACGGCTCGGCACCACGATGAGGCACGACTTGAGCGTTGTTTGCCAGCGCCAGATCTAAGATTTGTAATCCGGCCGTTATCCCACCACACCACGTGATGTCTGGCTGCCAGATGTCATACGCCTTAGTCCTCGCAATATCTGTGAAACCATGGGCAGTGAATTCATGTTCTCCACCAGCCATATTCACCGGATAAATCTTGGTG
>CAJQSP010000066.1 GCA_905614375.1 uncultured Dehalococcoidales bacterium
CACTCGACGAGCTCGGCAGCGTCAAGCTCACCGAAGTCTGTATCTTCATAGCCTATTGGGGGTTGGAATTTCAAACCCTTTCTAAGGGTCATTCGTGCACGTGTACCAGCAGCGTCAATGTCCCACGACTCCAATAGGAACGGAGTCATTGGATTACCGTTTTGGAAGTTGAAGAGTGCTTCTTCAACACCACCAAGTTGGTTGGTTGCTGATCCGCGGTAAGGACCTACATAGCCAATACCATATACAGATTCAAGAGTTCGGAATGCCCGAACGACTGAACCTTCTGAGCCACCTGTTGCACTGTCAGGTGCTTTGGTAGCTACTGCTGCAGCCTGTGCCACAGTTGCTGCTGGTGCTGCTTTGTCTGCTGCTCCTGCTGCTCCTGCTGCTCCTGCTGCTTCTGCTTTCTCTGCAGCAGCTGCTTTCTCTGCAGCAGCTGCTGGAGCTGCTTTGTCGCCTGCGGCACTTGTGCCACCGCTAGCAGCAGGCTTTGCAGCAGCCGCTGGCTCTGCAGCCGCTGCTGGAGCGGCTGGAGCGGCTGCAGCGGCTTCGCCGCCACCACTTGATGCGCCGCTGTCACCATCGTCGCTAGAACCGCCACAGGCGATTGAAGCAACAAGGAACAAGCTTGCCAGTGCCAAAAACACCGGTGCCCATCTTTTGTTCAAACTAAGATCCATGATATTTCCTCCGAAAGGCCAAATAAGAACGGAGCGATTTTCAAAAGAAAACCCACCTGATCTATTGTCAGGATTCGCCGTCAACTTCACTGAAGGGAAAACCCTTTCAACTCGTTGCCAGACGTGCCCCAAATTAGTAATTGCCTTGTTACGCGGTGTTTGAATATTAAAAATCTACCCAATCCCACCAACGTAAGCAGCACCAAACTATACACGGCTGATATAACAAGTCAACGTTGGTGAACATGGTTTTAACACGGTTCAGGGTAACTGGAAATTATCACCGCTATTACTACCAACGCGCATCTGCTATGGGTAAACTCTCGGAGTTCAATTACATCCTTCACCTCTGTATCCGTCACGGGTTTGATGAACGTATTCGGCGGATCGAGATTCCAAATGCCGATTAATACAAGCTTTAGCGTCAAGTCAGTCGAGTCGATTCACCTAGCCTTCAAGAACTCTGCTTCTTATTGGGAGACTTATCGAGCGAACGAAGGTGATCGTCAAACCGAACGGTTTGAGTTCAAGCAGGGTTGGCAGACCGTATATGCGCTTAACGTCGAAACTCCACTGGTAAAAGTAACCCTCTCCGATGGCACAGTCGGCTGGGGAGAGGCTAACGCTGGAATCGGTCCAGAGGTAGTAGCCCTCATCGTCAACGAAATCCTTGCTCAGATGATCGAAGGCCAAGAATACGAGAACCCCAGAGCACTGTGGGATTTCCTTTATGACACACAACGCGGGCGCGGCTATTCTTCTGGATATTGGCTCGATGCTCTTGCGGCGATCGACATAGCGGTGTGGGACGCCATTGGTAAGCGCGAGCAATCTCCGGTAGCCGCACTGCTCGATCCGAACCCAAGAAGCCAGTTCGACGTGTACCTATCAGGTGTGCGCCGCGCTACTCTCAACGAAAGAATCGAGCATGTGAAAACGTGGATCGACACAGGGCTTCGTGGCGCAAAAATATTCCTTACCGGCGATGTCGAAGTTGGAACGACTGAGCTCGACGGACTAATGGCCGGGGCTCCAGAGCTTGAGCAGTGGATGGTCGACACGTTGTGGATGGGCTCGCACGAATCTGCTGAAATAGGAAAGTTGGAATACGGAAAGCGAAACGTCCGTTTCTTCGAGTGCCCGCTCCAACCGGAAGACCTTATCGGTCATCAAAAGCTCGTTAAAAAGCCCGGTGCCGATATCGCTCTGGGCGAACACTTCAGGTCGCGTTATCAAATGGAGCAATGGGTGCAGCAACCTCGAGCTCTCGACGTGTACCAGCCTGATATCGGGCGAACCGGTTTCACCGACTACATGGCCCAGATGGACATCGCCGCTAAGGTTGGAATTAAGACCACTCCGCACATGGGAACCGGCGTTTCGGTGTTCCAAGCTGCGACTCTTCAATGCGCCGCCGTTGCCCCAGCCGACTACCTTCAGGAATTCCAGGGTGGTCTATCAGACCGACTCGACACAGCATCGGATTCAGCTTGGATCTATGCCGATGGAGGGTTTACACTCCCTGATCGACCAGGAATAGGTGTTGAAATCAATGAAGCGTTGCTTGAACCGTTCATCGTGAAGCACTAGATCGCAGAGTCCCCCCTAACGAGAGTCGAATTACAACACCCGAAGTTGGAATTTCTTCAATCAAGTGATACTCAACGACTGAATAAAGCCTTGATACATGACTTGAAATGACAACTATGCCGCTCGCGAGAGAGCTAATAGTTTCACTAGCATTCGCTATATCAACCAACAATTCACGGTGACATATTGGATGTTTCAAATATGTACATTCCTACGGGTCCCATGCCGTTTAGGAGATAGTCCTGAGAGAAAACAGAGTAAATACGGCTGGGTCGAAGACTGATGATGAATCAGTCACTCCCGGCCCGAGTTCAAACTCAGGTGGTGTATTCAGTATTCTGACGATCAGCGACTATCGTCTTCTGATCCTATCGAACCTGGCTACATTCGCTGGTTATCAGATACGAAACATGGCTCAAGCTTGGATCGTGCTGGAACGCACCGATTCGCCAATGCTGATGGGCCTCGTAAACGCAATGCCCGGAATAGCGATAATTTCTATCTCCCTGGTCGGCGGTGCACTGGCCGACAGAACCGAACGATGGCAGTTGCTCTGGCGAACCAAGTTGGTCATCACTTCGATGGCATTCCTCACAGCCGTACTGCTAACGACCGACCTGTTCGAGTGGTGGCACCTGATTCCAATCTCACTTGTTACGGGATCAATGTTTGCCTTGCACAACCCGACGAGTCAGGCTTTTGCGGTTGATGTAGTGGGTCGCGAACGACTTGTTTCGGCATCTAGCCTTAACACGGGCATATCGATGACGGCGACAATCGCCGGTCCTAGCATTGGCGGTATCTTGCTGCTGCTAGGTCAGGATCTGGCGTTTTATGTCCTAGCCGCTCTATACGGATTTTCTGCGCTGATGATCTTCTCGGTGAAATCTCGGCGTGTTCCGGATCCCAGCGGTAGAAACATAATTTCCGACATCAAAGCCGGACTCGCTTATTCGTACCGCACACCAATCATAAGGGCACTATTAATCATCGGTTCGAGCGCTCTTTTTATGGGCACTTATCAACCGGCTATTCCAGTAAAAGTTCAAGATGAACTCGGGATGGGTGAATTCGGCTACGGAGTGATCCTTGGTCTGAACGGTGTTGGCGCATTGATCGGATCGGCGGCACTATTCGCTCTCAGCAAGAAAATCCGAAAAGGCTATCTGCTGATATTTGCCCTACTGCTGTTCAATGCGTCTATCGGATTATTCGCAGTAGCTCCAAACGTTGTCGTGACCGGAATTTCGATGGTATTCCTCGGACTCGCATTCTCTGCCTGGATGATCTCAGTGCCTGTGCTATTGCAAACCACGGCGTCTGAAGAAATGCGTGGTCGTGTCATGAGTTTGTACTTCATGGTCGTGCTGACACATCAACTGGGATGGATCTTGGGTGGAGTCGGAATCGAAACAATCGGAATCACACCGACATTGTTCGTTGGAATTGCCGGTGGTTTGATCATTGCAGGTTCGGCAATAATTCTCACTCCAGCAGTGCGTAAAGCTCGCTGACGATTACCCTTCACTGATTCATCCCGCGGCATGACAAAATCACGCTGATGGAAAAACCCACACACGTTGAACCCACCGTTACGCAGGTTGAAATATCTGGCGACTTAACGCGTGCTGGTGGATTCAACCCGTTCAGCGTTCTACGCTTCGGCGATTACAAGTTCGTGTGGTCTTCAGAAGCGCTCAGTCTGTGGGCTATCGAAATGGAGATCATCGTTCTGGCGATGTTCGTATTCAGGGATACCGGATCGCCGCTGCTCGTAGGGCTAATAGGCGCTCTCAAATTCGCAGGGACTTTGCTGGGTCCGCTCTACGGACTAATGGTTGATCGGTTCGACCGCAAGAAGTTACAAGTTTGGGTACGGGCTTTCGGGGCAATTCTGGCAATCGTACTCACGATTCTTGTCTTCACCGCTACGCTCGAACTGTGGCACGCCTACGTAATCGTCGCTGCTGGCAGCATGGTTCGCATGCTCGATCTTGTGCTAGTTCAAGCACTGACTGCCGATGCTGTTCCCGCTGACTCGCTGCACGGAGCAATCGGGCTTTCGCGTTCGACGTTAGACGTTAGACGGCGCAAGAGTAGTCGGTTCGATTGCCGGCAGAACGCTTTTTGCAACGCTTGGCCTTGATTGGGCGTACCTGGCGATCACGGTGCTCTACCTTCTAGCAACGCTCGCATCGCTCAAGATCACATCGAGAGTGGTAGCAAACACCGTCCACATTGAAAGCATTCGGACGGGTCTACGTGAGGGATTTCGATATGTACGACAAAGCGATTTACTACCTGGCCTGATCTTCTTCTCGTTCCTCATAGAATTCACTGCGTTCCCTATCGTCAACGGACTGATGACGGTTATTGGGGATGAACTGTTCGATTTGGGCGGTACCGGAATCGGCCTGTTGGCGGCTTCAGCGTCAATCGGTGCGCTTTTAGGAGCGCTGTCAATTGGTCTTCGACCGAACATCAATAATCCTTCCCGAATAATGATAGTCGGTTCATTGATATGGCACGCGCTAATGCTCGTACTCGCTATCGTACCGCCGCTCTGGTTATTCGCATTCATACTTGTTCTGTGGGGATTAAGCGGTGGAGCGACTTTTGTCGGCATGCTTGTTGGGTTGTTACGAGCAGCACCAGCAGAAACCCGAGGGCGAGTGATGGGAATCAGGTCGCTCGGCATTTACGGCCTGCCACTTGGACTTCTTCTTGGCGGGTGGATGTCGGAACATATTGGCTCAGCAGCGATGATCGGAACGCTGGGCGTTATCGGATTAACCGCTACCGTATTTGCAGCCCTCAAATGGCCAGCGTTACTCCGTAAATGCACCATATCAACGCATGCTGTAGATTCTCCTGCGAGCATTAGTTCAGCCAGCGACTCATCGAGTAGCCCAGAATGAATCTTCCCGACTTTTCGCCCGCAACTCCAAAGGCCATCGCTATGGACTTGGATGAAACAACTCTCAACTCGAACGCGAGACTCGACGAGCGTACAAGCACAGTCCTGCACGCAGTTCACGCCATTGGCATACCCATGATTATCGCCACGTCGCGCCCCGAACGAGTGCTACCGACGCTAGTTGGTGATGACATTCTCGAAATAACTTCAATAGTCCAGATGAACGGAACGATTGCACATGGCAAGGCAGGACTAACCGGATCCTTCAAACACGAGATGAGTTTAGAAGATGCTTGTATCTGCTGGCGGCTCGCGAATGAACATGCTCCGTGGGCACGAATGACGTTAGAAATAGACGGTGACCAGTTCGCTGTCAATCACGACGATGACATAAACGAGCTATGGGCATTCAACATGGCAACGCCCACCATGGTCGTATCGTTCGAAGAAGCATTACGACTGCGACCAGTGAAGATTTCTATAAACGGTCTGAATCAAAACCTAGAAAACCTTGCGAGCATATTGGAAAACGAACTCTCAGCTGAAACGGATGTGATCCGAGCAGCAAGAATGCAATTCCTCAATATTGTTCCTATGCAAGCAAGTAAATCCGGTGCGGTCGCTGATCTACTGGAATCGGCGAACATTCAGCTGGCCGACGTGCTTTCATTCGGAGATGACTTCGTCGATATCGATCTCATACGCGACTGCGGATGGTCGGTAGCGGTAGCAAACGCTATTTCAGAGATTAAATCGTTAGCAAAATACGAAACCGCCTCCAACGACGATCACGGTGTTGCCATCGTGCTCGAAAACCTCGTCGACGCTATCAAGTAAATGAGATTTCGACCAAAAGCGGCAGATGTACTCTCCGACGCTCAGTTTCGTGTCCTCGTCAGTAGCCAAGCGACGTTCGACCTCGGCATATTCATGCGTGGCACGTCAACGAATGGGCGCTCGTAATTAGCGCACGCTTCGGAACACCTGTAGCGGCAGTCGTACTTCTACATAGGAAAGATGTACACCGAGCGTAGCGGGGCAACCCAATTGCTCCTTCGAACACAAACAGAATAATTCCTAAATAGAAGAAAACCATGAAAACTACTGAGCTTCGATCGGATGAAATAACCCTGCCTGAAATGTCACTCAACCCTCTGATCCAACCGGTCGTAAAGATCAGTATATTAACTATCATTCTGAACGAAACAAGCGACATGTATAACGCCATAAATCAGGCGACGTGGGGCGGCTAGATCGCTGTATCAAAGATACGATGAACGCTGTGTAAAACGGGTTAGAGCATCACGCTCAACACCGCTCAATAGAAGGCTCTTAATAACCATGAATCCATATCTAAAGTTAGTCGCCCGAAACCTTCATCTATCAGCATGCCGAATAACGATCATCACTTCTCTCCTCATAATCGCTGTTTCGGTGGCGTGCGGAGGCGGATCAGCCGATAACGACGAGATTGTGGCTGAAGGACTTTATTCGCCACGCGGACTTGCTTTTGATCTGGACGGAAACCTACTGATCGCAGAATCTGGTCGGGGCCGTTTGCTAAAAGTCACAGGTGACGGCGAGGTCAGTCCTATAGCCAAGGGCTTGCCATTCTCGCTAAAAACAGGTCCTGAAGGGGCATACCAAGCCGGTCCATCAGCGATCACCCTTCTCAACGGTGAGCTGTTTTTCATTGTGGGTGAGTACATCGGCGAACAGTCAGCGCGTATGTACCGCATAACAGCTGATGCCGGATACGAGCCTGTGACGCCAATAACCGATGGCTGGGCTCCACTCGATAACCGATTCTCCAACCCTTATGACATGGTCAACGCACCTGAAGTCGATGGGTGGATAGTTTCGGACCCCGGCGGAAACTCGCTGCGAGCAGTCGACCTAGCCGGCAATATCCGTGACTACGTGGTGTTCTATAACTTTGCCATTCCGGATCAGGAAGTGGCAGTTGAGATAGTCCCAACGGGGATAGCACGTGGTCCTGATGGTGCTATCTACGTTGGTACGTTGACAGGCTATCCATATCCTGCCGGAGAGGCTGCTGTCTGGCGAGTGGAAGACCTAAATGGTGATGGAGATGCATTGGATCAGGGGGAATCTGAGCCGTTTGTCACCGGACTCACCACTGTCACCGACATTACATTTGGGCCCGACGGCACTCTCTACATCGCTGAATTCTCATCAGATACGGAGAAAGTTCTCGAGGGCGGAGATTTTAGTGAAAATGCCAAATCCATCCCTGGACGAGTCCTCAAATGGAATGGGAGCGAGACAACGGTATTTGCCGATAATGTTGTTTCACCAACCAGCCTTCTCACAACCGACTCATTTCTCTACATAACCGAAGAGTTCGCCGGAAGAGTCACCAAACGTCCCCTCACTGACGACAATCGCTAGCGTGAATCTTCTTAATCGACCGTCGTTCCAGTAGACGACGGTCGATTTGGTTAAACGAATTGAAAATCAGAACGTGAGTTCGGCGATCGCAATCCCGCTCTCACCGGCTATCGAGTAGAGAAGGTATTTACGTCCATCTTCCTGATAGATAGCCGGATCTCGCAGCTGATTGACCTGGCCATCTATAAGTCCACGTTTCGAGGGCTCTTGCGGCATTTCTGAGCCCTCCCACAGCAATTCAGGTGAAAGTAGGTCGATCGGATCTGATGCAGTCCAGTTCATCCAATCGTCCGAAAGGTCAACGGTGGAAAGTTTGATCCTCTCGGGTGAATCTCCAACCATAGTGAAAAATATCTGAAGAACGTTCTCATCAACTATCACCGCTGAATGCCGCATGTTTTCTGTGAAAAGGGTAGGACCGTCCTCGAAATTGCTCATTCCGTTTTCGGATCGATAGAACACCCCGGGCATTGCTATTGCGTAGTGGTTGCCATTCCATTGGAATGCGCGCAAATACGGGTTGGCCAGCAGCTCCGAGTATGCATTGAAATTCAGTCCGTCTCTCGAAATCGAAACCCGAGTGAATTGCGCCCCGCCTTTGCCTGTTCCTCCTCCAGTGACAGTGTTCGAGCCATGAAAGTACATTCTGATCCGGGCGCTCTTGTGATCGACATGAACATCGGGTGACGCAATATGCCCCTCGAAATGTGAGTCCTCAAGCGAAAGAACTCCCTCGCTGTGGATTCGCCACGGTCCTTCTAGGTCGTCTGCATAGGCGATCCGGATGTATCGGCCATCGTGATGACCGAAGTACAAGTAGTACTTGCCGAGTCGATCTCTTACCCAATCAGGAACTTGAATAAGCGATGGCCCGTTGATGTTGTCGCCCATACGGTCGTCCATATTCGGGCGGATGATCGGGTTGTTACCAAGACGCTCAACTTTTGGCGTGTAATCGGTCATGTCTATGCGTGGAGCTTTGCGAAATCAGGGTCGAGATGAGCAGTCGTGTAATCAGAGAGAGTGAATCGCCACACTACTATTCTTCAACACCTGCGAAGAGATCGGTTTCGAAAATTCCTGTTTGACCCTCAGGAACCGGCGGGTCGACCAGTATAAAGAAATCCTAGTTCAACAAACCAGCTTCGAGTTCAGGTGTTGGCCTGCGATCGAGCGGCCAATACTGAGTTCTGTGCACTTCAATCGCTTTACGTCGTATATCCGCGTAATGGGCAGTACCAAGCACTGTGCTTAGAGATTCGTCAGGAACTCCCATGTCATTCACATCCAGCTTGGTAAGACCAGAATCAGGGCCTGCTTCAGAAAACACCTCGAACCAAATTTTTCATCATCGATCGTGGAAATACGTGATAGTACAGCTTCGCTGGTTTCCACATATATTTTTAGTCAACAAACAGAAACCGTCGACCAGAAGCAAGCTCCTGTAGCGAAAACGCTGCATCGGGCATACCATCGCCCCCATCAGACCGACGAACAACTCTTTTCACGATCGTAGGAAGCAATCGCCGCCTACAGAAAACGAAGCTCGTATCCATGAAAATAACTAAAGTCACCCCACTGATGCTCGACCGATACCTAGTGGTACAAGTTGAAACTGACGCCGGAATTACTGGTCTCGGCGAATCGGGAGCATGGGGTTTCCTAGAGGCTTCACAGTCGGCTATAGAGAAATTCGGTCGATACCTAGTTGGAGAAGACCCACTCCGTATCGAACATCACTGGCAGTACATGTACCGCTTCTCTCACTTTCGTGGGGCGGCCATCATGGGTGCGCTGAGTGCAATCGATATTGCGCTTTGGGACATCATGGGCAAGCACTTCGACACCCCCGTTCACCAGCTGCTAGGTGGCAAGGTTCGTGCCAAAGCGCGCGTTTACTACCACGTATTCGGGGACACTACCGAGGTTCTGACCAGCGGAATCGTAGATGCCAAAGAACAAGGCTTCACTGCCGTTGGTCACCTGACACCCTTCTTGGATGAAGACCGCGACGTTCCTTATTTTAAAACCCACGCCGATAAAATTGGCGACGCCATCGAAACAGTTCGCGGCTACCGAGCAGCCGTAGGCACTGGCGTCGATCTTTGTATCGAAATCCATCGTCGAATGACTCCGACCGAAGCGGTTCAGCTTGGATTGGGTATCGAAGAGTTCCACCCCTACTTCTTCGAGGACCCGGTAACCCCAGACAACTTCGACGAGATGGCGTACGTTGCCGACAAGATCAACATTCCAATCGCAACCGGCGAGAGATTCACGTCGATTTGGGAATTCGAGATGGCACTCTCACGAAACGCCGTGCAGTACATTCGTCCTGACGTATGCCTAGTAGGCGGAATATCTGGCGCTCGAAAGATCGCGGCTCTAGCCGAGGCACGTCACGTAGGCGTTGTACCGCACAATCCGCTATCGCCAGTATCGACAGCCGCTTGTCTGCAAATAGCTGCAACCGCACCGAATTTCGCCTTGCAGGAATACCCGATCGGCGAAGATATTGCACCGAAAATAAACATGGTCACGGGGATGGCAGAGCACGACGGCAACGGCTATCTGACAATTTCAGATGCCCCGGGAATCGGACTCGAACTGAAACCGAACGCAGTTGAAATGTGTCCAGAAAAGCCGAGAGAAGTAATTACCCGACTTCACGCCGATGGAAGCGTTATCGATCAATGAACCAAGGGCTCTTTGTCTTCGTGACATCAATCTGATAGAGCTAGATTGGTTTACCGCTATTCGGACTGTCGTCAGGTCAGTCGACCTTATTCGCCAATGGGAGACCGTTCGGCAGTCGACTTCGACTTCCGACATACTTGAAATCTATCTCCTATCAACCCTCTGAAAAATCTAACTTCATGCCAATTCCAACTCAAAATCCTATCGTTGTCGCTCCAAGCCCTACGCCGTTCAAGGATGACGACTCGGTCGACTACGCAGCCATCGAAAGAAATGTAGAGAAGTGGATCAAGACTCCGTTATCGGGATTTGTTTTGAACTCTGAAAACGGTGAAGAGCAGTTTTTGTCAGAGGCTGAACGACTCGAAATTGTTCGCACCGTGAATAACGCTCGAAACGGCGAAAAGTTCATTGTTGGCGGAGTCGATAGTTCATCTGTCACCGACTCAATTCGTTTGGCGGAAGATTTGGTTGAAGCCGGAGCGGAGATGATTCGCATCCGGATCCCACGACTCACGAAGAACGTCACGGGCTACTTCGAGCAGGTTGTGCCACGAGTTCCAGCTCCCGTCGTGATCATTCATCAGATGGCTCCCGGCATGTTTGCCGGCGGAGCAGCACCAGTTGGCGCCGAGCCTGAAGTAATCGGCGAACTTGTAGATATCGATAACGTCTGGGGCTACATCGCTTCGGGTAACGTTCGATTTGAGGCTCGGGTTCGCAACTTCGTAACGGTCGACAAGCCGTTCTGGCTCGGAAACGGTCTTCTGCTGCTTGCCATGACTGCAATTGGAGCGAATGGAGCGTGCCTTATGCTGGGGAACGTCGCACCTGCGGAGTGCCTCCAGATCATCTCAAGCGTGATGAACGGCGAACTCGCTAAGGCTCAGGAAGTACAGAGTCGAATCATCGAAGCCGACCAACAAATCCTCGATCGTGGAGCTGCAGGAATAAAAGCAGCCATGGATATTCTCGGCTACGAAGGTGGCGCACCTCGCCTACCGAACCCGTCAGTCACAGACGCCGACCGCGAGATCATTCGAGTTGCAATGAATAGTGCGGAGCTTATAAAGGGTTTCACAGCGACTCGTGATAGATGCTGAAATGAATTCAGCATGACAGTGGTTTGGAACGAGACTAACAGGGAAAATCTCGTGGGTTTACTAAGCATTAGAAACGCGACTAGTAACATCTCCCCAATCCCAGCCAAACCGTCATCAATCAGAAAAAGACACCTCGTATCACCAGATCGACCAGCCGCCATCTACGCGGAATTCTTGACCTGTAATCCAGGCTCCGGCATCTGATGCCAGTAACGCTGCTGTTCCTTTTAGGTCTTGTGAAAGACCCGTTCGCTGGAGCGGGATCATCTTGCGGAACGTCTCGACCTGATCGGCGTTGGTGTCGGTGCGTGGAATCTGCCCCGGGCTAATGCAGTTCACAGTAATCCCGTGCTCACCGAACTCGGCAGCCATCGCTAGGGTCAGGCTCAACACGCCACCCTTGGCAGCGATGTACGGTGGTCCCGAGCGTTTGAACTCGGAATTGTAAATACGGCTATCCATCGCCAAAGTCGCAGCGATTGACCCCAAAGTAATGATCGATCCACGCTTAGCGGGAATCATCGCTCTGCCAGCCGACTGCGCAGTGATGTACGTGCCTGTTAGGTTCACATCGAGTGTTCGCCTGAACTCCTCGATGTCGCCATTGGGCGGATAGTTCGTCGTGAACGAACCACCTGCGTTGCAAATGGCTATGTCGAGTCGGCCATTATCGTTCATGACTCTGTCGACCAGCGCATCGACTTGAGATTCGTCAGTCACGTCACAACCCATCGCCGTGACGTCCATTCCCCGCCCACGAAGTCGCTCAGCCACATTTTCGCAAAGCTCGGTACGACGAGAAGCGATATAGACCTTCGCACCAAGATCACACAGGGCTTCAGTAAAGGCCGTTCCGAGATGCGTGCCGCCGCCAGTGACTATGGCAGTACGGCCTGTGAGATCGAAGAGTTGTTGAATTGATTTAGTCATTGAATTGGGGCTTCGAAATTGTGGCGTAGTTTGATCGTTCGTTCGGATGGCTCGTACCAGCCCTCATCGGCGTATTGGTCGGAATGTAGATAGCACTGCACCCGAACTTCGTCTGATCCCTCGGTGAATGTGAACAACCGGCTCATCGGAATCGAGTTCCGCTGGCCGTGGTAGCGAGTAACCGCAGAAACGTTCACAAAGTTCGCTCCCCATTTCTGTTCCACGTGCGATCGTCCACCGGTTGTATCGTCGGGATGGGTGTGAGTATGAGCGCCCAACCACAAATCAATTGCAGGCTGATTTTCGTCTAAGAAATTCTCGATACGACCCGAATCTTTTTGACCACCCACCCAGTAAATAAACGAAGACCCGGGTGCGCCGCCGTCTGGCATTCGACCGTGATAGCCCTCGTCGCAACCCTCGTTTAACCCTGAGGCTACGGTCGTCTCTTTAATCATGTGGTGATGGGCTGAAATAACGATCTTGTCTTTGTTTTCGGCAACCCTCTGGGTCCACCACTGGAAGGTCTCCTCCGAAATTGCCCCTGCTGGATACCCGCCAAACTCGCCTCGACCAATAGGCGCTCCACCATCGTTTCGATCAGCCATCATCAGAAATACTACGTTGCCTACCTCAAATGAGTAGTTCTCCCATGTACCCGTGGTCTGGTAAGGTCGTGCCGAATTATCGATTCCGGAGTGTTCTGTGCTATCACCAGTCGGGTCGATCCATTTTTGGAACCACCACTGTGTCGGTTCGTCGGCGCCCGAAGCATCGTGATTTCCGATCACATCGTAAAAATGCTCACGACCGTGCTGCTTCGCCGATGCGTACTGCGAAACGACCAGTTCGCCCTCTTCGTCATCTGGAGGGAGCTGCGACCCTGAGAAGTCGCCGAGGTTTACTGCGATATCGAAGCCGCCAGATTCTCCGTCGGTGTTCGGCCAAGCTTCAGCGTGCTGGATCACTTCTTCAAGCGAACGACGCCCAAATTTTATCTCGGTTCCAACATGCGTATCCGACAGCGCCCAAAGGCGAAAAGTTCGAGCCAAAATTTTATATTCTCTCTGAAATAGTTTCTTGATTGGTGGGTATAGTACCGTTGGCATTACAAACGCTGACGGCATCTATTGAGCAAGCCCAAGCGAACCGCATCATAGCCGCAACAGAATCGGGCGTGCTGCCTAGTTCGACCGAATCGACCGTCAACATCGGCTTCAAATCGGCGTATACTCCCGCCGCGAGCGTTGCCATTGAATTGCGATTCACTAGCAGCACGCTCCATAAAATCGAGCGTAGATCCAGATAATAGCCAGTTAAGAGAAAGATATATGGCAGCAATTACCAGTGTTGAATTCCGTAGGTTCACAGCGAACCACCACAACGCACAACGCAACTGGTTGCTGGTAAAACTGAACACAGACGATCCGAATATGTACGGCATCGGCGATGCATCGCCCATGCAAGACGACGCGCTCGTTATGGCCATGATCGAGCAAATGGTGGAGAAGCACCTGATCGGTAAGGACCCTCTCGAAACCGAAGTTCACTGGACGAACTTATACCAGGACTTCCAAGCACGAGGAGGTCGAATAGCATCCACTGCCATCTCAGGCATAGATATCGCACTGTGGGACATGAAAGGTCGTATTCTCGACCAGCCGGTTTGGAAGTTGCTCGGCGGCGCGCATCGCCGCAGCATCAGGGTCTATGCCAACGGCTGGTACTCAAACCCTGGAACGGCTGAACAAAACGCTGAAGAGGCGAAGATAGTCGTCGACATGGGCTACACCGCCCTCAAGTTCGATCCTTTTGGGCAGCACAACTACTACAAGCTATCTCTTAAAGAGGCGCAATTAGCTGAAGACCGCGTCGCCGCCGTTAGACAGGCGGTCGGGCCAAATGTCGATATTCTCGTCGAAGCTCACGCCAAATTCGATGTGATGAACGCGATTCAAATCGGCAAACGACTCGAAGAATATCGACCGCTTTTCTACGAAGAACCGGTCTCTCAAGAACGGGTTTCCGAGTTATTAGAAGTTCGAAACAAAGTTAACATTCCGATTGCAACTGGCGAGCGGCTTTACACAAAATTCCCGTTCGCAGAAATCGTCGATCGACACGCAGCTGACGTACTTCAGCCCGATATAGCCAACGCCGGTGGAATCACTGAGTTAAAGAAAATAGCGATCATCGCCGAGGCAAAACACATCACAATGGCGCCACACAATGTCTGCTCGCCGGTTGGTGCAATGGCTGAGATGCACCTCGATGCTTCGATCATCAACTTCGAGATTCAAGAATATCACGCCGAGTTCTACACAGAACACTACTTCACTGTTCTCGATGGCTTCCCACGTCAAAAAGACGGCTACGTCGAACTGTCCGATACACCGGGGCTCGGACTCGAGCTCAACGAAGCCGAAATTGCTGCACATCCACCGCTAGCGAAAACCACTTCAGCAGGAGGAACCGTTAGAGGCATCTGAGTGGCTCAAGTGGCTAAGCCACAGTTTCTGATCTACGACGCTCGGATCTCGATTAACTAATGTGGTTCTAGTAACAGATCAACATTTATCTCCAGTAAGTACGCACTCAAATAATCCCCATCAGGGACAACACATCAAATAAGGAATGGTTCGCAAATGATTAACAACACAATTTTGGAAGCTAATAAAGAAGGCCGGAAGGCGACCGTGTTCGCATTGGCACATCCTGCGCTATACATGATCGAAATGGCAGCCCACGTTGGCTTCGATGCAATCACAATCGACGGTGAGCATGGTGGATTTCCTGAAGAAGCCATCGACGACATTTGTCGAACTGCAAACGGTTACGGAATGTCGGTTATCGCACGAGTGCCAGATAGCGCTGCGTACCAGATCAACCTGTATCTCGACCGTGGAATTCAGGGCGTAACCGGTCCTCACATCAACTCGGGTGCTGAAGCACAGGCATTCGCCGATGCTTGCCTCTTCCCAACCGAAGGTAAGCGATCGTGGGGGGGTGGACGTGGAACCGAGTTCAACGACCAGACCGTTCTCGACGAAAAGTACGGCGGCAAGCTCGGATTCGCAAAATGGTCAAACGCAAACATGCTTGTTGTTGCACAGATCGAAGACAAGAAGGCCTGGGACAACCTCGACGACATTCTCTCTGTGCCTGGTCTTACGGGCGTAACCGGTGGACCACATGATTTCGCACAATCGCTTGGTCACCCCGGTGAGCCAGATCACCAAGATCGAATTGCCGCAACGCTCGATGTAGAGAAACGCGCACGAGCTGCCGGAAAGACGGCTGGCGGAGATCAGACTTCCGGTATCGGGATCGCTGAACTAATGCTCGGCGAAGCACGTGCATTCGTTGCTGCTCACAAGAGTGACAAGCTGGGCTCTTAGTTCGCAATAGCTTTGTCATAAACTGATGCCGGCGGCGGTTTTCTTATACAACTGGAACTCCTTTACGTTGGCATAGGCCCACTTACCACTTGATATGAGAATGTCACTCGGTCGCATACTAATGGTCTTGATGATCGTGGCGGTTGATGGCTCTCTGGTTCGCTGTTGCAATGGCGCGGCTTGAATCTAATGTTTAGTCGCTGGATAGAAGGGCTGGTCGATTGATTTACGATACGGTGATAGTTGGAGCAGGAGCAGCCGGCTGTGTGCTGGCTGCCAGACTGTCGGAGGATCCAAGTCGACACGTTTTGCTACTCGAACCAGGACCAGACTACCCGAATATCGAGATGCTCCCTGAAGATTTGAAGAACGGAGTTAGTGGGTGGATCGATAAACCCGAGAACCCTCACAACTGGAATTATAGGGCGAAGGGAACTGACATCTCTGATCCAATTATCGTACCGAGGGGCCGTGCTACCGGTGGTTCGACGGCGATCAATTCGCAGGTATTCCTTCGAGGAGTTCCTGAAGACTACGACGCTTGGGCAGATTCAGGCCTTAATGAGTGGTCGTATACGAAACTGTTATCAGGGTTCAGGAAGTCGGAAAACGACCTTGATTTCGGTGGTGATTTCCATGGAAGAGACGGACACATCACATGTGTTCGACCGCCTCGAGAGGAGTGGCTACCGGCTCAATCAGGGTTCTACGAGGCTTGTCGTGCGATTGGATATCTCGATTGCCCTGATCACAATTTGCCAGACTCTACGGGAGTTGGCCCTCTGGCATTCAATGCAATTAACGACACTCGTATAAGTACTGCGACCGGGTATTTGACAGGTGCGCGTCATCGCTTAAATCTGACGATTAAAGCCGGGTGCCTGGTACACCGCGTCATTATCGAAAACGGACGGGTTGTTGGGCTGATTACGGAGGCTGGAGGCGAGTTGTTCGAGGTGCGGGCGAACGAAGTGATTCTAAGTGCAGGTGCTGTTGTTTCTCCTCAACTACTGATGTTGTCTGGTGTGGGGCCTGCGGATCATCTGAACAGTCATGGGCTCGAAGTTGTCGCTGATGTTCCGGGTGTGGGACAGAATTTGCAGGATCATCCGCTGGTTTTCTTGCTCTGGGATACCGTTCCAGACTACGAATACCGACTCGATGTAAGACGTCTGCAAATCTCGCTGCGCTACACAGCAACTGGCTCAAATGAACGCAACGACATGATCGCCTACATGAACTCGGCATGCTCGGCTGCTCGGGCGGAACGCGGCGGGGATAGGAACAGTCCAATTGGTGTAGGCATACATTTGGTGCTGAACTCGGCAGATAGCCGTGGCGAGATAAGACTAGCATCGACGGATATTGCCGATCAACCGATCATAGATTTCAACTACATGAGCGCACCGCGTGATTTGAAGAGGGTTCGCGATGGCCTACGAAAATTGTCTGAGATTGGTGAACAGCCAGAGTTCCGAAAAAATGTTACGAGGCGAGTAACGCCAACAGATGAGACTCTTGAAGATGATCGTGATCTGGATGAGTGGATACGAACGGAAGTTACAACCGGGCACCACATTTCTTGCTCGAATAAGATGGGCGTCGACTCGGATCCGATGGCGGTTGTTGATCAGTACGGAAGCGTTAGGGGCGTTGAGGGGCTCCGAGTAGTCGATGCATCAATCATGCCTACATGTGTCGGGGCGAACATTAATGCGACCGTTATCGCGATGGCAGAACGAATGGCAGAACTGATCGTCAGCTAAGAGTTCCATATGTAAAAAATACCTACAGCTCAAAATACAGGAACGGAACGACAGTTCATAAAGAATGTCCAGATTGATACATCCAAAGATTCAGTGAACCCGTTACGATTACACACATGGCAGCAGAAACCACCACAGAACGTCTCCGAAGTTCAGCGCAGCCCGAGTCAGAGACTTCAAGTCCTAAAAATGGACTTTTACCCGGAGAGCGAGTCGTATCTCGACTCAAGTCAAACGACGGAGGAAATTTCACCCTGACGCACGCCAGAGTCATTTTCCGAGGTGGCTCTGAATCGGACTCCGTGTATGCGTCGGCTCAACTACGAGACATTAGCTCAGTTGAAATCGCCCGACGTCCACGAGCGCGAAGAAGTGCTGCTTGGGGAACGGTTGGTCTCTTAGCTGCGATTGGTGTCTGGCAAGTAACGCCCAGCTCGAATGTCGGTATAGCGGCAGCCCTCGCCGTAGCGGTGGTTTCACTAATTTTGATGGGCGACTACTGGATTCGACCCGTCGGAGTGCATCTCGAATTTAACACCATAGGCGGCAGCGTAATTGGTGGCGAAGTCGGTGGAAAATCAACTCTCGCAATGCAGTTCACCCGCGAGGTTGAAAATGCAAAGCGACGGTTAGTTCCTAGTCGAACCAAATCGCCGTACCGCAACTATCCGGCAGCCTGAATTCAGCAAAGCCTAAAAAGATGATCACTCTATCTCACATTAAACGAGTGCACTTGTCCCAATTCTTAGGCTCGGGAAAACTTCTAGATCCCAGTCGTCACGTCGACCATTCCGGAAGTTCACCAGCCCGCTCATAGCGATCATTGCTCCGTTATCGGTGCAAAGTTTGAACGGCGGTATTGCGACAGGAAGCGGCGATTTTTCTTTCAGTGTTTGGCGAAGCGGACCGTTCGCAGCGACACCACCAACCAACACGATACCGGCGCAGTTTTCTCGTTTTGCAGCGGAGATCGTTTTCGTAACCAGCACATCGACGACAGAATCTTGAAACGCTTTCGCCAACCCAGCCACAACATCAGGATCGGCTCCACCGTGAGCACCGTTTGGCGGGTAGATACCTAAGTTACGCGCTCGAGTCAGAACCGCTGTCTTTAAACCGCTAAAAGAAAATTCGTCGGTTCCC
>CAJQSP010000067.1 GCA_905614375.1 uncultured Dehalococcoidales bacterium
GGTTCAGATTTCCCGAGTCAAATCGTCGATAGCATTGAGTGAGGCACGAATCGCCAATTCGGCTGAACCTGGAGCGAACACAGAAACTCCTACCTCATAACCACCTTCTTCGAACGCTACGTCGGTTGGAAGGTAGTTGATATGCCCGTTGCTGAACCCTGAGAACACCGTATTTACAGATTTCGATCGCTGTTTCACGGCGTCTGCGAGCTCCGCAAATGGCTCAACCGGAATCGTCACCAGCACCGTTTCTCCGATCCGCATTGCCTGGATGTTAACTTCAATGTGGCCATCACCTGTCAAACGATCTGAGAGTCGAGCAACGTTCAACTGAATGTTTGCCCGTTTCACATCTGAGACCGCACTTTGTATTTCATCTTTATCCGCCATTGAAGCACGCACAGATTCAAGTTGGGTTTCACATTCATCAAAAGACCTTTGAGCCGTTTCAAGACTAATAACGTTACGGCTAGGAAGTTCGACCAATATGTTGCTTACCGCTACCGTGTCGTCGGATTCGTTGGTCGGAACATCGGTGTAGATTCCAAGGTCAGCACCTGATGACAGAATTTGATCTAGATGCTCCTCCCTTTGTAATGGGTCGATGTTTAATCTGACACGAGATGCTTCTGCTCCAAGCTTTGCTCCTGCTTTGCGATAAACACGTAAGTCTCCGGTGAATCCATCGACCGGTCCTTGATTTCCGCTGGCTCCTTGTAAGAACAGGCACATTCCTCCGACGGTATGCTCAACGACCGAACGCATTTTTCCTGGAAAATCGGGTGTTACCCACTGATTCTCATTGGCCATAATCGTAGGATGCATCGCGTAGTTGACTATAGTAGCGATCGGATTTTCGTCAGCGTCGTCAAAACTGACCACATCAACATCGTGGTCGACGAAACCATCCCAATTGCGCCCGGTGAATAAATCACCATTTTCGCGTGCAGAACGTCGATTGATGTTGATCTCACAACTTCCTCGACCAAACCCGGTTCGAGCTGGCTTGAGAGAGCTCTTGGCGTCGACGACAGCCTTTGAACACGCCGCCGGAATAGTGCTCCACCACTCTTTGGCCAGATCAATCCCATCCTTGATCCACTGGCTAAATGTGATAGGGCCCGAATGTGTGTGGGTATAGGCAAGTCGTATATTTTCGAATGGAATTCCTGACTCGTCTGAAATGAGCTGACGGATTTCATTATCTTGCTCGGGTGTGAACAGCAATATGTCCACGTCGACGATTGCCACCTCAAAGTCATCGTTTTTTACGACGAGTGCTGTCACAAGCAAGGGCATATCGTTCCCGAGTGAAACTTGATGAGTTTGCGTACCCCAACCCGCATGGGCTACCCCAACTGTCGGGGTGATATCGACTCGTGATACTCCAGCGTTAAGCAACAGATATGCTCCAGATGTTGACTACTAATACATGTAAAACTCCCGAGGAGAGTACAAGTAATTTCGATCATAATACTCGTCGAGTTCGACATCGGAATTGTAAATCGAAAAATAGTCCGTCAATTTTCAGTTCGATCCCAGATAGTTCGCCAAGCTTACGTTCCGAATACCCGTATATTTCTTTGACTTTGTGGAGTGACGAGTAGTCCACTAGCACCCCACCAGCGGCACTCGATTCCGAGCGGTAATCGTGAACTCATATGTTTTTTGGGATACAGCCCAAAATGCCAACGTTCGTGCCACAATTACGGGTACTAATAGTCCGTCTTAAAATATTGAGTAGTCGAATAGTCAGGATGCCGCAATGTATGTCGTAAGACGTTGGTACACCACGAAGCCCGGAGAGGCGCGTAGGGTCGCCACACTAGTCCAGAAGCAGGCCGAGGCGTACCGCGCTGCTGGGCAGCGGAGCGAATTTAGGATTTCGTACAATGGCTATACCCTGCCGGGTGAACAGAACGTTGTTTGTCTGGAATGGACGGACAAATCCCTTGAAAGCCCCACTCGCGACGGGCATACGCTACCAGTCGAGGCTCTCGAACTTGGTGGTGAAGTGCGAAATTTGATCGAGAGCCAGCGAATCGAATTTCTTGAACTACTTACACCTGAAAAGTTTCAGGAATAGCCAATCTTAACGTCGGGCTGGCTGGTGTTCCAATTCAGAGATTTCTCGGCCCCGACCTGACGAATTAAGCAAGTCGATAAATGGCATCTCTTGAGATCCGAAGATTAGGTCGAACCGAGATGAAACCGACAGCGCTCGGTTTAGGTGGTGGGCATCTGGGTTATCCCGGCCAATCTGACGAAAACGCGGTCAACACAATACGTGGGCGATTGAATGCGGTATTAATTTCGTTGACACATCTCCGTTTTACGGAGTCAGTGAGCGACGTTTTGGCCTCGCATTGGCAGGAGGATGGCGAGAAAGGGTCTACCTACAAACGAAAGTAGGTTCTCATCCGCGTTACCTCCGTGATTTTTCTAAAAAGGCGACCACATGGAGCCTTGAAAATAGCTTTAAAGAGCTCCAGACAGATTATGTGGATTCGGTGCTAATTCATGGTCCACGATACGACATCGAAGCGCCACTAGACACCTGCCTTGAGGTGTTAGTCGACTGGAAGTCAAAGGGACGTATCGGTCACATTGGGATCGGAGTGAGGCAGCCTGAGTATCATCGACGAGCGATAGAAACGGGGGAGATAGACATTGTATTGTCATACTTGGACTACACCTTGCTCGATCAATCACTCGCGTCAGCCACGATTCCGCTCGCATTGAAGAACGATGTAGGAATCCTCATTGGAAGTCCGTTAGGCGGCTCAATGCTCGCCGGCCCCCAACCGAAACTTCAAATAGCAGACGAGTCATTTGTCGAGAAAGGAGCCCCCCTTCCTCCGGCTGCCGTTGGAAGCAACCTGGATCCTGTCGCAGTAGAACGCGCTATCGAGATGTGGGAGTGGTGCCGAGAACGCGATCTCAATATTCGCGATCTTGCGATGGAGTTTGCATTATGTGCACCCGTCAGAGGAAATGGAATCGTCCTCACCGGTCCCGCCAATCCACAAGAATTTGACGAGGCCTTCTCGAGTGCAACAAACAACGTTTCCGATAGTGATTGGGCGAAGTTTAATTCTAAATTCGGTGTGAGAACTTAATGTTGGATTACAAGTGTGAACTGACTGACTGCGAATTCTGGCTGCAACATTAGTTCATCGGCATCACGAAATCCTAGCTTGGATCTCAATCGCCAGAGCACAGCGATCAAAGCAATGTCAGCTGGGAACTGGCGATCATTGAACGGTGTACTAGAGCGTTCATTGAAGCGCCCTCCATAATCTCGTAAAAAGAAAATCCGGTAGCCACGCTAAGTTCGAAATTTCCTCTTGGACACGGACGGCACGGACGTGGGCAAACAGTGTGGGCAGGACATTAACAGGTCTCCTCAGCAAATGAGGAATAATGCGATTCTCCCCAGACTCTAAGTTTTGACAGATCATACCCACTTACTTATCTTGCCTAAATCTACGTGCCATATCTTTATTTTCGGGCGTAAAATCCCGCCGGTATTACTGGGTAAAAGCCGCACCAACAAGTCGAAACCGAAAGGTTAGTTCAACAGATGCTCAAGCATTTTCTTGTTCCGGAAAAAGATCAGGTACTGGTTTCAGAAGAGAAAGCTCGAGCTGGAACGCAGGCTGTGTTCGAAAAGATGGGACTCCCTGCCGATGAGGCTGAATCCTGTGCTGATGTGTTAATGACCAGTGACCTACGCGGTTGCGAAAGTCACGGTATTTCGAACATGCTAAGGGCCTACATCGCCAGTTACGGCGAAGGCACATACAACCCTCGACCCGAAGTCAAAACTGTCCGAGAGTCTTCGGTAACTGCAACGTGGGACGGCGATGAAGGGCTTGGAATACACCTCGGGCCTTGCGCTATGAATCTTGCAATTGAGAAAGCTCGCGAGCATGGTATGGGCGCAGTTGCCGTCAAAAACACCCGGCACTTCGGAATGCTTGCCTACTACGTGATGCAGGCAATCGATGAGGACATGGTCGGAATGGCTATGGTATCGGCTGGGGGAGGCGCCCAAGTGCCCACAAACGGAGCGGAACCGGCATTCGGGACTCAGCCTATTGCATGGGGTGCACCTGCCAACAGAATGCCTCCGTTTGTTTTCGATGTTGCTACCACGCAGGTTGCCGCAAACAAGCTGGCGTTGACTAGGCGAATCGGGTCGAAGCTCGAACCCGGCTGGATCGCTGACCTTGATGGTTCACCGATAATGGAAGCGGTTAATGTGCCAGATTTTGGATCATTCAACATGCTGCCGTTCGGCGGTACTCGAGAGAACGGGGGGCACAAGGGTTACGGTTTTGCCGCTATAGCCGACATTATGTCGGGAATTCTTTCTGGAAATGGCCCTGGTTTTATCGCCGATCGTAACTACTCTTTCTTCGTCATGGCGTTCAATATCGATGCGTTCACTGACGTTGATGAGTTCAAGGCCGATATGGATAGATTATTGACCAAGTTGGCGAACACCAAGCCTGCACCGGGTCATGATCGTGTCTACTACGCTGGGCTTCCAGAGCACGAGGAAGCAGCAGTGCGCAAGGAAAAGGGTATTCCGTATCACAAAGAGGTCGTTGAGTGGTTCAACTCGATGAGTTCAGAACTCGACCTAGGAATATCGATGCCTTAGGTATCTCGACTAATCTGTGGATATAAAACGCGGCGACTCGAAATGAATCGGCGTTTTTTTTGATTGTGATGGTCGTGCTAGCTCAGAACTTCTTTGAGCGCACTGAGTACTTTCGTGTTCTCAGTATCTGTTCGAATAGCGACACGTAAGAACTGTCCGTTGAGGCCGATTTTATCACCACAACTTCGAGCGTAAATACCGTGTCGTACAAGCAACAGGCCTGCTACAACTTCAGCCGAAATACCGGTCGGCATTTGCATCAGTTGGAAATTTGCGCTGGTATCGAAAGATTGTACGAAATCGAATGCAGACGTCGTTTGGGTGAACCTATCGATGTAAGTCTTGTAGGTTGTCAATTTTTGTCGATATTCAATCAAGAACTCTGGACGATCGAACAGCCCAAAGAAGTATTCGGCAATCCCGCTGGTGTTCCACAGATACCCGTGATTCAAAAGCTGTGTTACCCGTTCAGGATTCATGATTGCGTAACCGGCACGAATTCCCGCTATACCAAAATCTTTCGACATGCTTTTTACGATCGTTATGTTGTCGTATTTCTCTGTGATGCCCGCCAAAGTAGGCAATTGGTCATTAGGGGTTGGTCGATCAGCGAAGTGAATAAAACTCTCATCAACGATGATGGTTTTGAGCCCCTCTAGCTTCGAAAGAATGAAATTTAAGTCACTGTCTGGGATCACATAACCATCGGGGTTATTTGGTGAAATCAATACCGCTGTATCGGCATTGCTTTGAAGAACAGATCGTACGTAATCGTTAGGATCCACAGCAAAGTTATTGGCGGGATCAAGCTCGTACTTAGTTACCTGTGTGCCAGGCACTGCAAACTCGTAATAAGGCGAGAATGTTGGAATAGATATGTGGATGTGCGATGTGTAGTTGTGGAGTACAGCTTGAATCGCTTCGGTTGCACCGTTGGCGATGAACAAGCGGTTCGAGTCGATTCCGAGCGAACCAGAAAGACGTTCTGCAATAGCTCTATTTTGAGAAGGGTATGCCTCAAGCATTCTTTTGAAGTGATCGGGGTCTGCGAGAAGATCGGCATTGAAATAAGACCAGAAAAGGTCGGTTGCAAGCGGATTCGACAGGTAACAGGCGTCGATATCAACTTCGATCTCTGGAATCGTTAGTTGAATGGTGGCAAGGCTGGGTGAGTGAGAGCCTGATTTGGCGCTGAGTTGCTCAATCTTGCTTAGTATTTCGCGTTCGTTCGGCGATATAGGAATAGGGCTTAGGTCTACTAGCATCGAGTTCCATTTCTCAAGTTTTAAGTGCGAATGCCAACAGTAAATTCGCTCGGATTACATAACGACTTACTGCTGGGGTAGATTTCTCTACGCAGCACTCAGAAGACGTTCTTTCAGAAGGCATATCGTTATTGCCATTGATCGAAATGAGACAGATGTCGCCTAAGTAGTCGCTCCACACTACGACTCGCATCTCGATCTCTGTATGATTGGGCAACCCGTCTTCAACAGTTGACCCAAACTGCAGGCGCTTTTGATCCACCTACTAGGAGCTGACCTCAGTCATGAATTCAACAGTATTCGAACCGATGAATATGGTGACTGCTGAAACGCTCCTAAAAGAAGCCAAGCAGATCCTCAATCAGCTCGGACTGACGTTCTTCTTGAGACATGGTACATGTTTGGGCGCAGTACGAGATCAAGCTTTCATTCCTTGGGACGACGACCTCGACATAGGGTCGGTAATCGGCTTACATGGTTTGACCAAAGAAATTGTTGAACAGGCGGCTGTCGAATTCCGCAAGCATGGCTACTCGGCAGAAGTTATCGATAGTGAATTACACATGAGCGTCGACCTAAAAAAATCGGGCGTTCAAATGGACTGGACCTGCTATCACATAATTGATGACAGCATTTATCAGTGGCCGGTAGTCAAAATTCCTGTGAGCCTTCACGAAAATCTAAAAGAGATCGATTTTCTTGGCACAAATTTTATGGTGCCAAATCCACCCGAAGAGTACTTTCGTCTGAAGTATGGACCTGACTGGATGACCCCGAAGGAAGCTGGCGAATTC
>CAJQSP010000068.1 GCA_905614375.1 uncultured Dehalococcoidales bacterium
AGGAGATCTGATCGTGAGCCGAAACATATTACTCCCGTATCCGCGGTATGCTCATGCCCATTCGAACAGTCCAGCCGCCATAATCTATGAATTAAGCGGTCGGATCAACACAAACTGAGCTTTCATCAGCCGCAGGAGAACAAAATTGTTCGATCTCATCATCAGGAACGGAACGGTAGTCGACGGTACAGGCTCAACACGATTCAAAGCCGACGTCGCAATCAAAGGAGATACCGTCGTATCGGTTGGTGAGATAACCGGTGAAGCAGCAAGAGAAATCGATGCCACCGGAAAAATGGTCACTCCCGGCTTTATCGATCTCCACACCCACTCCGACAATTCGTTCCTTATCGACCCTCATGCCGATTCAAAACTCACTCAAGGCGTTACTTTCGAGCTGATGGGAAATTGCGGCATGAGTTACTGCGCTCCATTAAACGAAAACACCATCCTCGGTTTCAAAGACCGAACCGACAAGTATGATCCCGACTTCCAACCGGACTGGTCGACTATGGACGGCTACCTGACCGCCCTCGAACGGACTGGCTCGACAATAAATATCGCCGCACAAGTCGGACACGGTACGGTTCGAGGCGCGGTTATGGGCATGGAAGCCCGCATGCCAACGCCCAACGAACTCGAGCGAATGACAGCTCTATTCGCTGAATCTCTCGACGCTGGAGCACTCGGTATGTCGACCGGGCTATGGTACGGACCCGGCTCGTACTCTCTCGCCGATGAAATCATTGCAGTCACCCAACCGGCTGCCGATCGTGGCAAGCTCTATTCATCTCACATCCGCTCTGAAGCCGATGACCTAAGCGGACTCTTCCCGGCTCACGCTGAAGCCATCGAAGTCGGTCGACGCACTGGCGCCCGCATTCAAATTTCGCACGTCAAAGCCGTCGGGCCTAAATTCTGGGGTCGTGGCTACGAGTTGATCGAAGGCATGGAACGAGCAAGATCAGAAGGTATCGACGTTGCTGGCGATCAATATCCGTACGAATGGTCGTCGACCGGTTTCTCGGGCGCAATGTTCGCACGTTGGGCGCTGGAAGGCGGACGACAAAAGACTCTCGACCGGCTCTCCGACGCCGACACGCGAGCGCAGGTACGATCAGACGTCACTTACTACATCAACCGGAACCACTCGGCAGAAGGCTGTGTCATCGCTAGCTTCCCACCGGATCAATCTCTCGAAGGCCGTAGCCTACAAGACATCGCCGATGAATGGGGCTGCGAGCCAGAAGAAGCTGCACTACGTCTATACGAACAGTCCGAGGGCTCGTACGTATTGCATTCGATGGAGCTACAAGACATCGATTCGATCACAAAGTGGCCACTAATGTCGATTGCGTCTGATGGTTCGTCGTTACGAGACGAAGGACCACTTTCGTCGGGTAAACCTCACCCTCGCAGCTACGCAACGAATTCGATAATCATTGAACAGTTTGTTGAGCAGCGGGGCCTACTCACTCTAGAAGAAGCTGTCTTCAAAATGACCGCCCTGCCCGCTTCACGCCTAAATCTATCGAGACGTGGACGATTAGCTCCGGGTCAAATTGCTGACGTCTTGATTTTCGACCCAGCGAAAGTCAAGCAGCACAACGATTTTGTAAACCCGCACGTCTATTCGTCTGGAATGGACTACATCTTAGTAAACGGAAAGCCAGCCCTAGAAAACGGCAAGCCAAACGGCGAATTACCGGGCAGAGTAATGCGCAAACTAAGCGATTGAAATCTATTCCAGATTTTCTGAGTAGCGGTCGTTATCGTCGACCAGAACGTGAAGCGGAACTTCTGCCGCCGGAACCAACTGAGCGACCGCGTCCATTAGAACTACCACCGCGCCGTGCACCCTGACGTCGTTTCGACTTGGACCTAGTTCTTGGCGAATCCCCAGAATCGAACGTTACTTGTCGCTCGCCCGAACCTTCTGATCTTGCGGGACGATTTGCGATAAATGCAAGTCGTCGGTCGTTACGTGTTTCGACTTCAGGCTTCTTCCAAGGGATCGGTGGGTTTGAGAGTTTTTTCGACTCCACCGCTAAGTCCAATAATGACTCGACCTCTTTACGGCTAAGTTCTCGCACGCCACGCTTCGGCAAATCTTCCAAACTGACAGTACCAAAACCTACCCGTCGGAGACGAGTAACCGGTGCTTCAATAGAATCGAACATACGCCGGACGATCCTGTTACGACCTTCATGAATAGTTATCTCGACCTTGCGTCGACGATTCGAAACGATCTTGATCTTCGCAGGAGAAGTTGGTCCGTCTTCGAGCATGATGCCACGGGAAAGTAGCGTTTCGCCCTCATCCGTAAGTGGAACCGAAAGCTCTGCCAAATACGTTTTTTCAATTTCAAAACTCGGGTGAGCCATCTTCTGTGAGAAGTTCCCGTCGTTGGTCAGCAACAGCAAACCTTCGGTATCAACATCCAAACGACCTATCGGGTAAATCCGTTCGCGAACATCAACCAAATCCATAACCGTAGGTCGATCGTGCGGATCAGTAACCGTTGTCACATAACCGGTTGGTTTGTTCAGCATTAGATAGCGCTTTGTTTCAACCGAAACCTGGTTGCCATCAGCAACAATATCGTCGGTTTCAATATCGGCAAAATCACCGATATGAGCGGTCTCGCCGTTTATAGTGATGCGGCCTTCAGAAATCAGCTGCTCCGATTTTCGAAGCGAAGCGATTCCTGCGGCGGCGAGTATTTTGTGAAGTCGTTGTTTCATATCTACTAATGAGTCTCTCACAACCTCTGTTAGCCAGCATTAAATAAGCGACCCAACTGCCAAACCACTCACAAGTTGCCGCAGTGAAGTTAGTATCTCCGAATATCGGAGCCATTAGAATGAACAAACGAAAGGCACCCGCTTAACAAAACCAGACCGAAAGAGCGCTGCCGAACTACGATCTCGTCATTAAAAACGGCACAGTTGTCGACCCCGAACAGGGCGTCCACGCGAAGAAAGACATTGCTGTCGCAGGCGGAAAAATAGCGGCTATTGAAGCCTATATTTCCGATGCCGATACGCACGACGTGATCGAAGCCGAGGGATTAGTCGTTACTCCCGGCTTGGTTGATCCTCACGTTCACGTCTGGTGGGGAGCCGCACATCTCGCCATCGAAGCCGATGGCAATGAACGTGCTGGAAACCAGTTACTTCTACCGATCGAAACCCTCGCCAAAGGCCGTCGCTTCAACCCGCAACACTCAGTCCACCCAAAACTCGTAGGTCACCCACACAAGCAATGAAAAGATCGTTACGCCGGAACTTACGCCAACCCTTTCATTGCATTGCCCACGATCATTTCTCGATAAACTAGCCACGTGTAATATCGAAGTCGTTGAACATTTTTGGAGTGAATCTATTCCGAAACATGAATATTCCATAATCGTTTTACTCCAATCCCACGCACTTTCGGTACGCTTCGCATATTCTTGGACACATACAAATATTGAAACGGCACATAATTCGGTCGATCTACTGATAACGACCGGGAGAGCATCGAATGGCGAACGAGAACAGGCGAATCGGAATTTTAGTTGGTGGTGGTCCTGCGCCAGGCATCAATAGCGTCATTTCTGCCGCAGCCATAGAAGCGGTTCATTCCGGATACGAAGCCGTCGGGATTAAGAACGGTTACGAATATCTTGTAAAAGGCGACACTTCGCAAACTGTGAATCTCGATATCAAAGACGTCGCCACGATCCACACCCGCGGTGGCTCGATTCTTCACACTTCACGCACGAACCCAACCAAGCGGGCTGAAGATCTCGAAACATGTGTAGCCACTCTTAAGAGGCTCAACATCAACAACCTGATCACAATCGGTGGTGATGACACTTCATTCGGTGCGTCTGAAATTGCACGATCCGCCAACGGCTCGATTCGCGTAGCTCACGTTCCCAAAACCATCGACAACGATCTCCCACTGCCGGGCGGCATGCCAACTTTCGGTTATGAAACCGCACGCCACGTTGGTTCAGGAATCGTGATGAACCTCAAAGAAGACTCACGAACCACGAACCGATGGTATTTCATCATCGCAATGGGCCGCCATGCAGGCCACCTGGCACTCGGAATTGGCAAGTCGGCGGCTTCAACCGTCACTCTCATCCCAGAAGAATTCCCTGGTGAAACCGTTAGCCTTTCCGAAGTTTGTGATGTCTTAGAAGGCGCAATTCTGAAGCGTCGTACTCTGGACCGGCCCGACGGAATTGCAATCATCGCCGAAGGTGTCGCCAGCAAGCTCAACATTAAAGATCTTCTAAACATATCCGGTGTCGAAATTCCTCGTGATGAATATGGAAATATTCGACTCGCTGATCTGCCATTCGCACGCATCCTGAGAGCGGAAGTTGAACGTCGATTCTACGAGCGCGGCGAAGCGATGAGCATTGTCGATCTGACACTTGGGTACGAACTGCGATCTGCACCACCTATACCGTTCGATATTGACTACACTCGAACGCTGGGTCACGGTGCGGTGCGGTTCCTTCTTTCAGACCCAGAAGAAAACAAAGGAACGGCTCAGGGAGCAATGATCTGCACTGTCGACAACCGACTTCAACCTGTGCCGTTCGAAGACATGCGAGATGCAAACACTGGCAAGACCATCGTCCGAATGGTCGACACCGACAATCTCTACTACGATGTGGCACGTCGATACATGACTCGAATCGAACAATACGATCTCGACGATGAAGAGATGCTCGGTAAACTCGCCGCTTCCGCATCGATGGAGCCTACCATCTTCAAAAATCGATTCACAGTCAAGAGTTAACGAAACACCGATTAGTGGTTAGCCAAGCGACAAAACTAGC
>CAJQSP010000069.1 GCA_905614375.1 uncultured Dehalococcoidales bacterium
AAGGTAACTGCCGAGCAACGAGTGGTTGATAGCTTTAGCAACCTCATGGAACGTATCTACCGAAGCTGAGTCTTGCAGAAGCATAAAATCGGCGTCAGGACGAGTCCCTACCGTGCTGTAAGTGCGAATCTCGTCGCTTTCGGAATGAGTGCCGACTAGCTCAACAAATTCTTTCTTAGCCTTTTCACGCTCATCAGTATCCAGCCTGCGGAATTCGGAACTAAGCTTGAATAGAGTGATCTTTAGAAAATTATCGTACTCAATGTCTGGCATATATCTAGGTATTCAAAATTACTACTGGTTGCACTGTGCAATGATTGCGGCAGATTGAGTTCGAGTATATCAACGCGACAACCTTCTAATAGGTAGTATTCACCAATGCCCGATAAGTCAAAATTCGAACGTGAGATAGACGAGATTCTCGAAAAGACAGATGCTTATGACTCCATTAGCACCGGTGCCACCGATAAATCGCGCCAAGCAAGCAAGCCGAAAGCAGTCGAGCTGTTTTCGGGCACAGACCCGAAACGCAGCCCGAGCAAGAAACGCTCACCGAGCATCAGCCTTAAACCCGGCAATCTAACAATCGCTGGTGTGGTGATTCTCGCCTTCGCAGCGTTCACTCCGGGGGCCCAAATTCCCATCGCACTAGTCGGCGTCGGATTATTTATGATCGGATATCTACTTTGGTTCCGATCCGGTGCGAGCCAACTTGGCGGCTCCAGTTCCACTATAGGCGGCACTGGATTTTTCGGTCGCAACCGTTCGCATAAAAAGTCGGAATCACCTACACCTAAAGTGAAGTACTGGCGCGGACGACGAATCGAACAAAATCCTAAATCGCATAAGTCACCTGACCCTAACGACCGGGGCAAGATAATCGACTTCCGGTCTTCAAACGACGACGATAAGTCATAACCCACCGCCTATGCCTTAGGTCTGAATCAACCCTACGCACTACCTCGTTAAACCAAAAGGGCGACCGCATCAATGCAGACGCCCTTTTTTTATTGCCTCGGAACCTAGGTGAAGGAATGTTTGCAGATTAAACTGCGCACTCACCCTCACCACGCTCCAGCTTGTAGACCACGGTCTTGCCCCAGTCCATGTAGTTCTGAATATTGCCACGGTCTAGCGGGCCGAGCTCCGCCTTGAGCTTTTTAAATTTCTCTTCGAACTCGTCAACACCATAACGGTCGATAAATTCAGCAAACTCTTCGCCGACATTGCGCTTAGCAAGATAGGTATCGAGAACTGTCTTCAACGCAGCGGGAGCCTGTTTAGCCGGAATACGAGCCTTCACCCGCGCCCCAATCTTCAAACCGGCTTCCTCGTTCGAACGTCCACCAAGGAACAGTTCGTATGCTGGTGCCTGTCCGCCAGGTCCCTTCACTACAGCACCGTGGAAACCGATGCTTGCAATGTGGTGCTGACCACAAGAGTTGGGGCAACCACTTGCCTTGATGTGCATCTTCTCAACCAGTGGGTCGAGATCACCCATACCGTCGAGAGTCTCACCGAGAGCCTTGTTCAGGCCCATCGAAGAAGTAATACCCAATTTGCAAGAATCTGTGCCCGGGCAGGTCACAACGTCACGAATAGTCTCTCGACCAGCCGCGCTGAAACCAACAACGCCAAGAGCCTGATAAATGTCATACAGAGATTCGTTTCGCACCCAGCGATACACAAGGTTCTGCTGTTGGTCGATTCGTGCTCTGCCGCCAGCAAACTTGCGAGCTACATCAGCAAGCTGCGACCACTGGTTAGCGTAAACATCGCCACGTTCAACTCGAACGAAAACCACGCTGAAACCATCTTGCCGCTGCGCCTCAACGTTAGTTCGCTTCCAGTAAGCGTAAGCAGCATCATCGGCAGGTTCCGGAGTAGCGCCAGAATCCACTGTAGGTGCATCGCCCTCTTCATCGTCGACAAACATGAGTGAATCCAGGTCGATCTCTTTCTTGGCCCAGTCACCTTCAAGCTCTTCATCAATCATTTCACGGAACTTGTCGATACCGAGTCGAGCGATAGTGAACTTGATTCGAGCCTTTGCAATGCTCTTTCGTTCTTCATTTTGTCGGTTGAAGACTCGAAGTACAGCTTCACAGTTTTTGATTAGATCTCCCGCAGGAACGAATTCACGAAGAGTCTTCGCCATCATCGCATTGGTAGAAAGACCACCACCAACAACGATCTTGAATCCTCTAACGCCATCTCGAACACGAGCAACCATACCCACATCGTGCATCAGCACCATCGCTTCGTCTTTTTCCGAACCCGAAAACGCAACCTTCGATTTCCGCGGCATGTTCTGGGTGGTTGGGTGTCGAAGGAAGTAACGTGCGTACGCGGCAGCGTACGCAGTCACATCAAATGCCTCGTCTTTCGAAACGCCGGCAGTTGGTGCAGCCACAACGTTACGAACCACGTTTCCACAGGCTTCTCGAGTCGACATACCAGCATCGCCTAAAGTACGAAGCAGATCGGTCGTATCCCCAAGTGGAACGTGATGATACTGAACATTCTCACGAGTCGTGAAGTGACCCTTTTTCAGCGGAGCGTACTTTTCAGCGATTTCACCGAGAACATCCATCTGATCTGCGGTAACCCCTCCAAAAGGCAACTTCACGCGAATCATCTGGGCATCGGGTTGACGTTGACCGTACACACCCTGACGCAGTCGAAACCTGAGGAACTCGATCTCATCCTTCTCACCAGATTGGAACAGCTTCACCTGATCTTCGAAATTGGAGATCTCGGGACCATCAATTTTCAACACATGTGCATTGTTCTGGTTCGGAACCCAGTCTTTCGTATCAACTCTTCCAGTGGTCACTGTTCAAGCCCTCTTTCATTCCGAGTGCATACGCACTTCCGAAAACTCGTAAAAAATCCAATAAAAAAAACCCTGCCAATTTACTTTGGCAGGGTTAAATTTTCACACGCAAAAAAGACCGCCCCGCTTAGCGACCGGTACAACAGCAAACGTGTAACGAATAAATATTCATAACTACTAAGTGATGTTAGCACTCATTCACAAGATATTGGGGCGATTCGAAATACCAAACCCCTATCGAGGCATCTTGCGCACTCTCGCCCAGACCTTCACCATACGCATGGTTATCCCCTGTGACCTATATCGACAAGGAGCTCTCTTAATTGGCAAAAGATCGTAAATTAGACGGAATTCACTTCATGCTACCAACTCCTTTCGATTCAAACGGCGAAGTCGACACAGCATCTTTTGGTCGACTTGTCGGCGAAGCACGAACAGCCAACTGCACCGGAGTCGTAACTTTGGGTGTCATGGGCGAAGCGCATCGCCTAACCGATGCGGAACGAGCCCCAATAATTGATGCAGTTGTAGCAGCAGCAGGAGATGATCTAACCGTTACCGTCGGGTCTAGTGCAGAAAGCGGGCATGCGCTTGCAACACGAGTACGCGACGCTCAATCATGCGGCGCTAATGCTGTAATGATTGCTCCTGCAAAAATGATGAAACCTAACCTGTCAGCAACCTACGCGTACTATGCTGCAGCACAAGAAGTCACAAAAATTCCGATAGTCGTCCAAGATCTACCCGAACAAACTGGTGTCCACTTCGATCCAGCGTTTATTGGCAAACTTCACTCCGAATTGCCCGACGCCAAATATCTGAAACTTGAAGACCCACCGACTCCTCAGAAAATTACTAGAGTCATAGAAGCCACAAATGGAACGATGGGAATTTTCGGGGGACTCGGTGGAGCATTCCTTTTCGAAGAACTACGCCGTGGAGCCATCGGAACCATGACAGGTTTTGCCTACCCTGAAGTTCTTGTCGCAATTCACAAATACATGTCAAGCGGCGACCTAGAACTTGCGCGATCAATCTTCTATAAGTGGATCCCACTGATTCGATACGAAAACTCTGCCGGCATCGGCCTCGCTATTCGAAAAGAAATCATGAAGAGACGAGGGTTCATCACAACAGCCGATATCCGACCACCAAGCCCGCCGATTGACGATAAAACTCGTGAAGAACTAGACGACCTTATGAACTCGATGGATCTCAACGTCGAAAATCTGTAGAACCAAGCGAATAACGTTGACGTATTCAGGCCAATACACGACGATGAATCGACGACGCGTAGCGACAGCTTTGAAGAACATCTCTAAACTTATGAACGCATGACAGATCAAACTGAACAATCTAACGCTAGCAATCGACACTTCTGCGCTCACTGTGGCACGGAAAACAATAAGGGTGGCTACGCCTGCAATCGTTGCGGCGAACGGTTGATCGAAGTTACAAACGAGTCGAGCCCTCCTTCAGGTCTCAACTCTTGTGCAAGATGCGGTGGTACCAATAACACTCGCGGAGTCTATTGCTGGGTGTGTGGGTCTGAAATGAAGGACGCCGTACGAATCGCTCCAAAGGCACAACCTGAACTACAGGTTCCCTCTGCAGCATCGCCGCGTACCTATCGACCTGACCTAAACCCTGTTTCGACACCTTCCACTAAGCCGAATATCGATGGCCCAGTTCAACAACCGGACCTACGAGGTGCAGTCCCAGAGGCAGAGCATAACAAGCATGCTGCACCGATGAACCCGTTTGGTCACGCTGACTCAACAACGCCAAATTCTTCAGGCACCCGCGATGGCGAAATACCTCGTGAAATCAAGAAATGGAACTGGGCGGCATTCCTAATGCCCGCAGTCTGGGGACTTTTCTCAGGAGTGCCCTATACGGTTATCCTTTTCGGCGCAGCGTTCCTACCACCCAAGGTTCAGCTTGTAGTCATGGTGGTAGCGAGCATATATCTCGGTGCCAAAGGAAACGAACACGCCTGGCGTGGCAAGAAATGGCGCTCAACAGAGCACTTCAAAGCATTCCAGAAACAATGGACATCTTGGGCAGTTAAACTAACAGTAGCAGTGATAGCCCTACTATTTCTCTACGTTCTGTTTACCGCCGGAGCTTAGTCTTCGACCTTAGCTTCGGCTGAATCCTCAGAAACCGCTACAGCCGGCTCCCAGCCCTCTGGCTGATCAAAACCCGGACTAGAAACCCAGCCCCACTTATTTGCGTGCTGTTCAACCAGTGTCATGAACTGATTCTGGTAATCATCACTCTGAATTGGCGGAGTTGTCATAATGACAGCGTTTTCGCCGTTGTCTGAGTAGTACCTTCGGCGTAAACCCACTTCCTGAAATCCGTACTTACGATAGAGCTCGATAGCAGCCTCGTTAGATTCACGAACCTCAAGCGTCACCACTCGAGAATCGTTTTCGACGGCCTGCTCAATTGCACTGATGAGCAATAATTCACCAATGCCCTTGCGACGATCCGACTCGCGTAGTCCGATTATCACCACGTGAGCCTCGTCCAACACGAACCACAATCCAACAAATCCCGCGATGTATCCCGACGGCAGTTTGGGTCGAGCCACTCGATCAAGAACGTAGCGATCGACATTCCGCTTCACACGCGCCGTAAAACTCACATCTTCTTTTTCGGCCTTCGTCGATATAGCGTAACGCGGTCCAAATTCTTTCTCTTCAGGGTGCCATCCCCGTGTAGCAGCAAGGTAAAGACCGTTCTGCCGAGCTAGGTCTCGCTCAAGCCTTGTGACCGGAGTTATTCCAGGGAATGCCTCTCGCTCGATACTCTCGAGTATTGCTAAATCTTCGAGCGCGGCTGTCCGAACAGAGAACTCGTTCTTCTCATATTTCTTCGATTCAACAGAAGAAGTGTCCTTCGGAACGAGCTGGTCCGACTCAAGATTGGCAAGCGCTCCGGCAAACAGATTATTTGGATCAGAAACAGTCATTTATAGATTCAACATCAAAATTCAACCTGTAATGAGGATAGCCTGAATCGTTACGAGCATCCTTGTAGCACAGCTACGAGTTTATCCCTATTAGCTAATACGCCCGGACAACCGAAAAAAAACCGTGACCTAAACCTGACGCATAGTTAATAAAGGTGCGCGATGCTTACATGCTGTGGATTTAAACATGGAGGAACCGTCACGGCTACCAGCCAAGTTGCACCAGTAGGAAAAGCCGCCGGCACTTCATCACGACCTGTCGTCGGATCAAGCTCTGTCGGAGTCTTCATGCGCATAACTCGCATGGCTCTCCAGTACAGATGGCGGCTCGTCTTTGGGCTTATCGCCATTTTCCTAGCGTCAGGATTCCAGCTAGCACTACCGATTCTTATCGGAAGTTCTGTCGATGCAGCTATGGGCCTCGAAAACGGCGATCTAAGAATCGCCAACTCGGCTGTAATTTCAACGATTGAGAATGTCACCGATATTGTCGGCGAAGGTTCTAACCCTGCAAAAACTGCCCTCATCATCATCGCAGTATTGCTGTTCATCGCATCGGTTGGTCGTGGCCTATCCGCCATGTTCCAAAACTACATGGGTGAATCTATCGGCCAAAGCATCGGCTACGAACTGCGTATGCTCTACTACGAAAAGCTCCAGCGTCTTTCGTTCAGCTACCACGCCGGCGTCCACACCGGGGACTTGATTACACGCGGAATCGTCGACGTCGAAGGCGTACGAATGTTCGTGCAAACAGCTTTGCTACGAAGTGTGTTCCTCATTGTTTTAATCGGCACAGGAATGTACTTGATGCTGAGCCAAGATCTCGTCTTGGGAATCATCAGCCTCAGCTTCGTACCTTTTGTAGCTTGGCGAGCAACCGCTGCTCGACTGAAGCTACGATCAAACTGGTATCAACTTCAAGAACGACTCTCTTCTTTGACGAAAGTTATGGACGAAAACCTCGGCGGAATTCGAGTCGTCCGGTCCTTCGCTTCTCAAGACCACGAGATGAAAAAGTTTGACGAAGCGTCTAACGAAACGCTCACTCTTGCCAACACTCAGGTTGGAATACGCGCTTCAAATATTTCACTAATGGGCGTCGCATTCATGCTCTCGATGGCTGGCGTTTTGTGGGTCGGAGGTCTCAAGGTAATCGACAGCGAACTAACAGCAGGTGAACTCACTCAGTTCCTCGCGTTCATGAGTATTTTGCTTCAGCCGGTTCGACAAATCGGAATGATGATCAACGGATACGCCCGTGGTTCTGCGACAGGCGGACGTCTTTTCCAAGTTCTAGATATCGACCCCGATATTCAGGACAAACCCGATGCTAAAGACCTCGATATCACAAACGGCACACTCGAATTTCACAACGTCAGCTTCGGCTACGAAGAAGATCACACTCTCAACGACGTTTCATTCAAAGTTGAACCTGGCCACACCGTAGGAATCGTCGGGCCTCCCGGTAGCGGAAAGTCGACCATCGCCCACCTCGTCCCACGTTTCTACGACCCTAAAGAGGGTTACATCACAATCGACGGGCAAGACCTTCGAGATGTCAAGATCGACTCCCTGCGCAAGGCAGTCGGAGTGGTCGAACAGGACACGTTCCTCTTCACAGCATCCGTCGAACACAACGTGGCTTATGGTGATCCGTGGGCACCTGATGACCGTGTCGAATCTGCTTCAAAGTACGCTCAACTTGGTGACTACATCGACCGCCTTCCCGGTGGCTACAACACCTTAGTTGGTGAACGCGGTGTATCGCTTTCAGGTGGCCAGCGACAACGGCTTTCAATCGCACGTTCCATCATGCTTAAACCTCAGTTAATCATTTTTGACGACTCGACTGCAGCCATCGACGCCGCCACCGAACAGCGAATTCGAGCGGCTCTCACTGAACTCACTAAGGATCGTGCGACAATCATCATTTCTCACCGCCTAAGCTCACTGATGCATGCAGATGAAATTCTCTTTATCGAAGAAGGGGAAATCGTCGAACGCGGATCACATGAAGAGCTACTCACTCAAGGCGGTCACTACAACGATCTATATGAACTACAAATTCGACCGAACGAGCAAAGTGGAAACAACATGGATGACGGAAGTGCTTCCTAATGACCGCTAGGGACACCCACAAACGTAGCCACGAGATTCCGCCAAAGGCCTCGATCAAATTCGGTCCAACGATAGACGAAGAAGTTTTCGGCGAAGCATTCAACGGCCAAGTCGTCGGCCGGTTCATGAAGTACATTGCCGCCTACAAAGTTCTGCTTTGGGTAGCGATTTTGGCTGTGGTTGTATTCACAGTTTCTTCGATAGCAATTCCGCTAATCGTCAAGAATGTTTACGACGACGCACTTAAAGAGGGAGCCACCGATAAATCAAAACTAGCGACGATGGTCATCACTTTGTTAGCAGCAGTTGGATTCAACTTTATTGCGAACTATTTCCAAGAATTGATCGTCGGGCGCGTGGCAGAACGAATCCTCATAGACATGCGCCGGGCGATGTACGAGCACCTCCAAAGAATCTCGCTTTCCTTCATGGACAAGACAGAAATTGGCAAGCTCATGTCGCGCCTTCAAGGTGACGTTGCCGCCCTGCAGGAATTTTTGCAAACAGCCGTATTCGCAATCGGTGATTTCGTACTTTTGATCGGAATTATCGGAGCAATGCTCTGGTTAGACTGGCGCTTAGGATTAATGACATTGGCAGTACTACCAATTCTGTTAATCATCCGAATAATTTGGCTCCCGTACGCCCGTCAATCGTTCTTACGCGCAAGAGTTACATCTTCGATCGTCAGTGGCGCACTCGCAGAGAACATTAACGGCATCCGAGCCGTCCAAGGCATGTCACGTGAGTACGTGAACTACGACCTATTCGATATCCGAGCAACCGACAACCTAAGGGCTGCCAACAAAGCCTCCAAGTTCGGTGTCATGATGTTACCAATCGTCGATACCCTCACCGGTGCGGCAATGGCAATCGTCGTGATCATGGGTGGTTTCTTTGTACTCGGCGGAACCGTCGAGATCGGAGTCATGGTCGCCTTCGTATTGTTCGTACAGCGATTCTTCGACCCTATTCGAGCACTCACAATGCACTACAACGTACTCCAGCGTGCGATGGCATCTGGGGAACGGATCTTTGAAGTTATCGACGTACCAGTTGACATCCAAGACAAGCCAAACGCCATTCATCCTAAAGAAATTGACGGTTCGATCAGTTTCGAGAATGTCACTTTTGGATATGTCGAAAATCAGCCTATTCTTAAAGACATAAACTTCGAAGTAAAACCTGGAGAAACCGTGGCACTAGTTGGTCCAACAGGTTCAGGTAAAACTTCAACGACAGCACTCGTCCACCGCTTCTACGACATCTGGGAAGGCACAGTGAAGGTCGGTGGTTACGACGTGCGAGATTTAACCCAGGATTCACTGGGCGAGCACGTCTCGATGGTTTTGCAAGAGCCGTTCTTGTTCTCGGGAACTATCTTCGAGAACATCATCTACGCCAAACAAGGCGCAACCCGTGAAGAAGTCGTTGCCGCTGCCCAGGCAGTGGGTGCGCACGAATTCATCATGAAGCTTCCCGACGGCTATGAGACCGAACTGGAACAGCGTGGCGGGAACCTTTCTCTCGGACAGCGACAGCTGTTGTCGTTCGCTCGAGCTATTGTTGCCGATTCCAAGATTCTGGTGCTCGACGAAGCCACAGCAAGCATCGACTCGTATACGGAAATGCTCATCCAGCAGGCACTAGTACGCCTGATGGAAGGCCGCACAGGAATAGTCATCGCTCACCGACTCGCAACGATTCGAGGAGCCGACAGGATTATCGTTCTTCAAGACGGTGGGATCGTTGAGCAAGGCAATCACGACGAATTGATGGCACGTGGCGGACTCTACTCACGGCTCTACTCGATGAACTACGCATCGTTCGATGACATTCCAGATGAACTAATCGCCCAAGCAACTAAGGCTGCACAAGGCACATCTACTTAGTAGTCGGTCGTTTCGATCTGTGATCGGGTTACTTGGTGACCCGATCACAACCGACAACTAAAGCAGCGTTCCCTGCCCAGTCGAACCGTCCAGCCTTGGCGGTAGCCCAATGTGTTCGAATCCCTCTGCTGTCGTTCGACGTCCCTGCGGAGTTCGGATGATGAATCCAATCTTCAACAAGAATGGCTCGACAACGTCTTCAAGGGTCTGTTGATCTTCGTTAATCGTCGCCGCAAGTGCCTGAATTCCTGCAGGACCACCCTGATAGTTCTTCGACAATGTCATCAGGTATAGACGGTCCAGGCGATCCAAACCAAGTACGTCGACCCCCTCAATTTCCATCGCTTCGGCAGCCACTGAATCGGTAATCGTTCCCGAATTACGTACTTCAGCAAAGTCGCGAACCCTGCGAAGCAACCTGTTTGAAATCCTCGGCGTGCCACGTGACCGTCTAGCGATCTCATGCGCTCCACTATCACTCATATCCACTTCGAGAATCCCAGCAGACCTTGTAACAACCCGAGCAAGCTCTTCAGTCGAATAAAAATCAAGGTGATACGCCAATCCGAAACGCTCGCGTAATGGTGCGCTAAGCATTCCAGCACGAGTAGTCGAACCGATCAAAGTGAAGGGCTGCAACGGCAGATTAATGCTTTTAGCGAAAGCACCTGCACCAGTCATGAAGTCGACGCGAAAATCCTCCATAGCGGAGTACAAGTACTCTTCGACGGCGTGCGATAATCGGTGGATTTCATCGATGAATAAAACATCACCTGTTTTCAAATTTGAAAGTAAGCCAACTACGTCGGCAGGTCGTTCGAGCGCCGGACCCGACGTATGAATCAACTGCGAATCAAGTTCGCGAGCGATGATCTGAGAAATCGTAGTTTTGCCCAAACCTGGAGGACCGTGAAATAGAGCGTGATCCAGAGTGTCGCCACGCTTCTTAGCTGCCATAACAGCAATCGAAATACTGTCGACAACGGCCCGCTGACCTACGTATTCCTGAAATCGTTGAGGGCGAAGATCTTTCGACGCGGTCTGAGCGATGAGTTCCTCGTTCGACGTCGTATCCTGAGCGCGTTCTTCTAATCCTTGATCTCCGGCAAGTTTATCGGCATCGTTCGACGGACTGCTCGCCTGAACAATCCGCTCGCGACCGCTTTCTTCTGACCCAGAAGCCAATC
>CAJQSP010000070.1 GCA_905614375.1 uncultured Dehalococcoidales bacterium
GCCGATACCTGCAAGCACCCATTGTTTATATAGATGTTGGGTATCAGGGTGCTGAAGTGGTGTTAAAGTGAAGGCATCTTGAAGTTACGTCTACTAACGCTCGCATCGCTGCTGTTATTTGCAGTTGCATCCGCTTGCACCCCACTTGGGGGTGATGACGCTGAGACATCAATCGTCCAGCCGCCAGCCGCCACTCAGCAACCCGAGGTGTTTAAAGGTAAAACGGAAGATATAGAAGAACGTGCCCTACCTTTGGGCGACACTAAAAACAAAGTAAGAGAACAGATCACTGTCACAACCTCTGGTGATCAGATGGTTGAGTTTGCACGAGCAGTAGAAGAGGAAGACGTATCTATCTACGCAATAAAATTGCGTAACCTCGATCTTGATGTGACAGTCAAGGTAGAGATACTGCCGATCCTAAATTTGGATTATGTGAATGTACATCCACCACCCCGATCTGAATTTATTCAGGCGTTACTTATAACTGTCGAGGGTGTAGGTAATGAAGATAATCAAGCTGCAGAGCTGAATTTCACTATTTCAGAAAAGCAGCTTGGTGATTCAGACCCTGAAGATGTTGATATCTGGCGATTCAAAGATTCGTGGGATCCTTTAAATGCTGAGTACTTGGATCTAAATGAAGGTATACATACCTATAAGGCTGAGACACCTGGGTTTTCATTATTTGCGATTGCTAAAAGAACTAGTGAAGTAGCAGAACCTATAGTTCAGGCTCCAGAGACAACTTCTAAGTCGCCTAAATCTGAAGTTGTTGCTGAAACAACTGTGGCTTCAACTCCGACTGCTATTCCTACTGTAGTTCTGCCTACCTCTACTGCTGTACCAGCTACTGCAACTCCAGTTCCGGTGGCTCCTGTAGCTCTTCCTACATCTACTGCTGTGCCAGCTGCGGCAACTCCAGTTCCGGTGGTTCTACCTACAGCTACTACTGTCCCAACGCCTTTACCTCTGCCTACAGCTACTACTGTCCCAACGCCTTTACCTCTGCCTAAGGCTACTGCTACTCCCCAACCGGTAAAGATTCAGTTCCGTGAAGGAATTTTCAAGATCCCATCTAGTTTTGAGTACTTTGAGCTGAAGCGTTTCCGAGTTGAAAACGTCAAGGAACTGAATGCATCAGGTGGCGTAAGTGCTTCTGTGAAATGGGGAGACAGTAACGAGTGGTCTGGAGTTGCAATCGATGTCGAAACCGGAGAGATACTAGCTGGTCATACATATCGATCTGGAGGGACTTTTTACGCTGATATGAAAATCACCAGCGAAAGTGGTGAATTATTCCTACATTCGTTCAGTGTTTTTGTGAACGGTGCAGTCACAGTCATTCAGACTCCTCCATCTTCGACGGTCACTGGTGGAGTCACTCCGACTTCGACGGTCTCTGCTGGAGCGACCTCAAATTCGATTGTTGAGCTTGTAAACAGTAGAAGTGGTAGTGATGCAATTGATCCTCTTATCAAATATTCTCCTGTATCCGGGGAGAAAATTGTTGACCAAAGTATTTTAAATCAATATAGCCCAGACAATTACCTACATTTTGACTCATTTGATTTCCATGGAGAATACCAGGGTAACAATGCTCAGGAATTGATACCGAAACCCGATCCTACAGACACTGTTTCTCTTCCTAGTAATTTTCCAATCCTAGGAAATGTATTCACCATTGAGGTCGAAGTCTATTCAGCTGCCCATGTAAATATGCCTCATAGAACAATCATTGGTAATGATGCAAATCCCGCTGGAAGGGACAAATACAGGCCACCAACTATTACTTTTAATAAAGTAGACGGCGTAAACCAAGTTAGATATGGCTTTGGTGTTGGGCCTGACAAAAAGGGAAAACGGAAAATTATTAATTCGGTTGTAACTGATAATCAGTGGTACCACATAGCTTTTACTTTTGACGGTACAACTACAAAATTGTACGTGGATGGTATTGAGGTCGATAGTTCTGATTTTGCAACAGGTTTAACTCCTCACCCCGTACCCATTTCAGTGATCGGACAAAAATTTTTAGGAAAAATGGATGAGGTACGCATTTGGAATATAGCCAGAACTCAAGAGGATATTCAATCCACATTGACAGGTGAACTCATTGGTAACGAACCGGGACTGATTGCCTATTATCCGATGGACGTTGATCAAAATTGGGAATTAATTGATAAAGGCCCAAATAATCATCACGCCACTATTACAAATGTCGAAATTCTCCAGAGGCACAGCTCATTAGATTGCCCTAACGCCAATGGTACTTTGGCCTGTCCATATCCAACGATAAGAGAAGCATTGGATACTGCTCAAGCAGGAGATAGCATATTTATAAAAGATGGTAGATATCCTGAGGTAATCTTCAAAGAATTATTCAATCAATCTCACGAGACAAATGGTCCAAAAGTTACGCTCAGGGGTGAAAGTACAAATGTAATGTTAGACGGCACTGTTCCTTTAACCTCTAACTGGGAACTCGTAGATGGTAGATATGAAGCTTCAGTCGACATGAATCAACTTTCAATTTTTGCTAATGCAAAAGTTGAAGATATTCATGGTTTGTGGATAGATGACAGATATATGATCCCTGCAATGCCTGTTAATTTCGCTAACCCGACAGATGTTTCAACGAGCACTCAAAACAATCCGGAACTTGGCACTGTATTTGAAAGAAATTTAACTGCCCCATACCAATATAACCACATGGTTCAAGATGAATATATCGTCGGAGATATAAATAACTTGGATGGTACAGAGGAATGGTCTTTCGATCAGGTAAATAAGAAGTTATATCTAATTCCTGGTGACAAGATTCCGAATTCAACAAATGTGCGAGTAAGGGTTCGTACAAAACTTATGCATTTTATATTTTCGGATAATCTGGAATTTAAAAACATACATTTTTTCGCAGGATCCTTCAATTTTATTGAGAGTAGTTTTATTCTCATAGAAGATTCGAAATTTTCACATAGCTGGGAAGCGGGAATGAGTTATTTGAGCCCCGGATGGGACCCTGACTGGAGTCGAGGAAATATCATTAAAGCTGGAACAAATAACACCATCAGAAATTCTATCTTTCAATATATAAATGATGCATTTGCACTTGGTTTCAGAGCCTCAATGAATCCATTAGCAGAGAATGTTTTATTCCAATATAACGATTGGTTTAAAAATACAGTGTGGGCTCCTGGTGCGTCAGATAATTTCACAGGAGGAAATAAATGGTACGACGATACAAGTGTTATGGGAGGAAGTACTTTTCGTTATGTGACTATGGATCAAAATCACACAGGTGGAATTCAACCAGGATTAGAATCACTGGTTGAGTATGCGAGAATCCAAAGTCAATATATCAACATTGATGGGAGTGGTATCCAAAGAACCGTAGGTAATGTAGTGAACTCAACAACTCGATATAGTTGGCTTTTAAATACCAATCGCAACGGAATGAGACTTGATAGCAAATGCGGGGGAACTGACGCCGTTATCCATAATGTGGTCTCAGCAGGAAACAAGAGAGGCTTTAGGTTAAAAGGGGACAGGCATAGAGCATTCCATTTACTGGCTTATGACACCAATCAAAATGATATTTCCATGCCCCGAAACAAGTACTGCGGAGATGACTGGGGGAATAACGATGGGGTTAACTCTGAAACGCTGGCAGGCAATTTGAATTCTCGCCTACTTAATTCAGTAGCAGAAAAGAACTTATCGGCAAATATGCCAGATGCCGGTGACCCAAATGTTACTGCAGGGAATAGCGTAGCTATCGCAGAAAATATTAGCAATGAATTCCTACTCAATCAGTCGGGCATTTGGTATGGAAGGGCATTGGATGAAGATAAAATTGCACCTTTCACCTATCCACATTTTGAACTTCAAGATCCATGGGTTGAAAACCGAGAAAGATCCGATGCATCCTTGCAATCACAGTTTGGATTAAATCCATTTACAGAAGGTGTTCAAGGTTATGATTTTAGACCTAGAAAAGGGTCACCATTAATAGACGGAGGCATAGCAATTCCAGGGATTAATGATGGCCAGGATATTGATCCAACGAAAGCCCCTAATCACCCGCCATCATATAGTGGGCAACATAGAGCATTTTTAGGCGATGCTCCCGATATAGGTGCATATGAATACGGAGATTCGGTCTACTGGATTCCAGGATATAGGCATTATTATCCTACTGTCCCTATTCCCGGGAATGGGGCAGTTGATGTTCCTATGGAATATGGTCTGGCATTTAATTACCCCTGGAAAACAGATTATTCAGGTATTACAGCTGAAGTCACAATAAATGGTCCAGGACTAAATAAGACCGTCTCTTTGACTTATCCAAATAATGTGGTTTTTGAAACGTTTCTGCCAGGCCAAACTTATACTTGGTCGGTCGAAGTTGGTGAGGTTAGCAGCCAAATATGGAGCTTCACGGTAGCTAATAAAATTCACCCATTAAATGATAGGTCTGTTGATGTTGATGCCGATGATGAAAAACTCATTCCAAACCATAATAAAAGTCTGAGTTTGTCGGATGGGGTTTTGTCTTTCATGAGATTTGATATCCCATCTTCTATTAACTCTGACTACCAGGTTTTTCTGAACTTAACCCCAGAAACTGTAAACTCATCAAATGGTCAAATTATGTTATATAAATACAATTATCAGGGTTGGGGAGAGAAGTTAGATTCAAATAATTTAGGTTTATTAGATCACAGTTTATTGACAGCCTTACAGAGCATTTCCACGATTGATGCATCCTCCTCCTTGTCAGTAGAAATCACGGATTACATTGAATCAACCGGAGAAATTTCGTTCGCTTTAGGAGTATTGGATCCTAATGATCAATTGTCCTTTTTCAGTAAGGAAAAAATGGTTACTGATGGAGTTGACATTTATGTCACCGCTGGTGACCTTCTTGGGCCGTCCGGCAGTGGAAGCGGGTATGCACCCCAGACCGATGTGTGGCCTAGCATATCGTTCGTGAAAAACAATTAGTGCAACAAAGCGTCGCCGATACCCGCATCGAGAGCCGGTCAAACTTCAACTGGAGATTCTCGTGCTTTGCAAGCAGGAGGTAGAGGGTTCGAGTCCCTCAAGCTCCACCAAACTGGCGACAAACTGGAAAAGCCCTCGCAGAAATGCGGGGGCTTTTCTTTGTTTTGCACCAATTTTGCACCAATAGCACGATTTATATAGCTGTTTCCGACTTCAGCCATTCCGCTTGTAATGCAATGCGAAAAGCGATCGTTTTTTGCAGTTGTCGATTGCTTGTCCTGAAATTCTATTCACTTACATAATGCTCTGAATACTCATACCCAGGACGGTCACCGTCTGTGGGGTGTCCGTGGTAAAGGTAGAGCGCGCCATAGGTCCAGCCATCCAGCCCCGGATAATTCGCACGGTCCATGGACAAAGCGACATAGGGAGCCGGATATCCATCTGGTAGCGGAATGACATTGGGCCAACAGCGGGTATTGCTTTGTTCGTCCCACGGTGGGCGAAAAATGTTCAGGGCGCCGAGTTGCTTGAGATCCGGGTATGAGTAGACGTAGAACTTGCGGTCGGAGCTTCCGAACAGGGCGTAGTACTGGCTGCCGATCTTCTGAAGCAGGCAACCCGTGCCGTTCACTTCAGCGGGGCCCGCAATGAGCTCATAGGGGCCGTCCCACTCATCGGCCTCATAAAGACCAGCAGGAAAGCCGACATCGCCTACTGTACACGCGAGCACACGCCATTTCTCGGCCGTCGAATCATAGAGAATGTGGGGGTCTTCTCCTGAATTTGGCAGGGTAATCGGTTTGGCCTTCATGATGGAAAACCCGAAACGGGGGTCGCGCTTTGAGGAGACGGCCCACAACTGCTTGGGGACCTTCTTGTCCGCATCGCCATAGGCAGAGAATCCGACCGTTATGCCTCTCCACTCTTTGGTTTTCTTATCAAAGAATATGTGCGAACCGATTTCATTGCGCAGCAAGCCATCATCTCTGTCGAAAACGATGATCCCCTCCAGTTTGGGATCGAAGACCGATGGATCCATACTGAAGACACCCTGTAGTGGGTGCGGGAGAATGCGGCCGCGCACCGACATGGTAAACCAGAGTCGGCCGTTGTCCAGAATCGGTGATCCATCCTGATAGGTCATAGCGCAAATATCCGCCTGGCCAGCCCCCGTGGTTAGCGATGCCCCTGCATCTTTGATTACCACGGACTCACCCGCAGTTAATTTGGTATGCAACCGGAATTCGAACGACCGAATATGGTCTTTTCGGCGGAGATCGATGACCTCGGAGAAATCACGGGTATCGACAACACGGTTCACCCCATTTTGTTCCACAAAAACATTGAGAGCGGTTCCCAGCACTTGCACCCTGAGCGTAAATGGCCCTTCAACAGGCTCCTCGAGCTTGACACTATTGTTCTGTTCTTCTCGCCCAGCGACGATCACCCTCCATTGAATAGACGTGCATCTGTTCGAGGTGAAACCAGCGAGAATCGACAGGCGGTTCTTGTTGTCGGGCGTCGCGAAATCAACGCCCGCTTTCGGTGACTCGCCTTGGGTTCCGGCAAATGATACATCGTAGGTCGCAAAAGGGTTGAACCCGCCAACCCAGAGGGCTGACTCCGATGTGCCAGGAGCAGAGACTGTGAGTAAGCCCCTATCAGATTCATAGTCGGTAGACGTCCCAGATAAGTGAGTGATGGGGTGTTCAACGTATAGGTTGACGATTTCGCCCGGTTTGAGTGTGGATAGAGGGATTGCTGTGTCGCGGTCAAATACGAGTCGACGCACAGCTTGCCTTCTAAACTCGATATTCAGAGGTGATAATTCACGCTGCCCCATTTGATCCATCCGATCCGTTTCATTTGTGTAGAACGATCAATAATTCAGGAAACTTTTGAAATGGCCCTTTTCAACGGTACATTGTCCGATCTGTCAGCACAACAAACGTGAAATTTCCGCCCAACTTACGGTGAATCTTGCGGGTAAACATCACCATAGAATAGCTCTTGCCTGCGCCTTGGGTGTGCCAGAACACACCGAGCCTTCCTTGTTGGTCTTTGCGATTCCGAACTGCTTCAACGGCGAGATTCACTCCGAGGAACTGGTGGTTTCCCGCGAGTATCTTCTTTGGTTCCCCTGACGATTCATCGAACAGGATGAAGTTTTCGACAAGGTCCTTGAAATTACGCTTGTCGCACACGCCCTTGAGTAACGTTGCCATATCCACTGCGCCTGAATCACCTTCGACACAACGTTGGTAGCTATCTGTTGAGCGAGAACGTACCGATTGCAGCGGTCAGCAAGATACTCGGTCACGCTAATCCTGCGATCACCATGAGCATCTACGCACACGAGCTGAAGGAAGACTTCGAGCAAGTACGAGTGGCTATGGCGAAGTTCGCGTAGCAACATGCGGTTCTGTGTTAAATTGGTCGGCATGTCGAAACTATACGTACTAACACTCGCGTCACTGCTGCTACTAATGGTTGCAGTTGGTTGCTCTGTTTCAGATCAAGCTGCTATCGACGAATCGGTTTCACGCCCAGAATCACCTTCCACAGAACACAAATGAAAACCTTGAACGACAACCGACCTAATATTCTTTTGATAATGACCGATGAACACCGAGGCGATGCGCTCGGCATCGAAGGTCACCCCATCGTCGAAACGCCCTATCTAGACGCTTTAGCAACATCTGGAACGCACTTCACAGCCGGTTACAGCGCAACCCCGGTTTGCATTCCGGCACGTCGTACGTTGATGACCGGCACGAAAGCGTCGACTCATGGCGTGTTCATGAACTATGCGACGCATCTGGATTTCCCGACGCTCCCCGGTGTTCTTTCGGCGGCTGGATATCAAACTCACCTCGTCGGCAAACTGCATCTGTACCCAGCTCGCAAGAAATACGGCTTTGATTCGACCGATTGGGCAGACAACCCAGCCCAGCATGACACATCGGTGATCGATGACGATTACCAGATGTTCTTGCAAGAGCAGGGACTGTATGGTCCTGACATCGCCCGCGCTCACGGTGTCGACGAAAACGGATGGGTGGCTCGACCTTTCCACCTCGATGAAAGGTTCCACTTCACGAACTGGTGTGCCGAAAAGGCAATGCGATTCCTCGAACGGCGCGATCCGACCGCCCCTTTCTTCCTGAAGATGAGCATCCACGCACCTCACGCTCCGTGTGCGCCTCCGCGCTACTACTTCGATAAGTACATGGCAATGGACATTCCAGAGCCAGCTGTCGCTGAATGGGCGAGAGTATTCGATGGTCCGCAAAGAGGCTTGTCAGTGAAATCGTGGCGAACAGCACTCGACCCGAAGGTAATGAAGCAATACATGGCTGGTTACTACGGGTCGATCGAACATGCGGACCACCAGATCGGGCGAGTACTCAACCACGTTCCCGCGGACACGATCATCATCTTTACTTCTGACCATGGCGAAATGCTTGGTGATCACCAATGGATTAGAAAGCGTTCAGCTTTTGAGGGTTCAGCAAGAATTCCGTACATCTTCAAACTGCCGGATTCGATGGGGATTAATCAGGCAAAGCCGTCTGACAAGGTAGTCGAGCTGATGGACATCATGCCCACGGTTCTCGACGCGGTGGGTGTGGACATCCCGGAATCGGTGGATGGGGCTAGCTTGATGCCGTTGCTCAGAGATGAGGATGTCGTCTGGCGGGACTACATTCACGGTGAGTGCACTCCGATGGTGACGATCAACTCAGGAATGCAGTTCATCACCGACGGCAAGGAAAAGTACATCTACTATCCAGGACGCGGTGAGGAACAGTTCTTTGATCTGGTGAATGATCCGGTCGAAATGAACAACCTGATCGATGATCCGGACTACTCGGAACGGGTTGAACTAAATCGTGCTCGACTACTAAATGAACTTGATGGGCGACCCGAGAACTTTGTGGTAAACGGAGAGCTTCAGAAGCTTAATGGTCCCACTCCGGCGTTCCTGCCTGAGTATGAAAGAAGACCTGAGGAACCAGAAGCACGGAACATGGAAAGCCCTGTGTTCTGATCTGAGTTGGCAGACCTAAATGAAATTGACCCTTCAACGAAGGAATGAGTGAGAACAATTGCTACCTCAGAATAGGGACGAAACAGGTCGCTTCCTAGCAGGACAAAGCGGTAACCCCGGCGGGCTTCCACAGCTACATCGACGCAAGAGGTAACCCGATCAACAATATGTCCAGAGATTGAGGCTGGTTACAGTGAAGTTACAGTAACGGACTATTAGAAAACCTCTGATAACGTCTGGTGCAAGTTTCAACGGCTACCAGTACGGAATGAACTTAGGAAATGGTCTGTCTGGTAACGTCTGAAACAAGGGTCGTCTAATTTGCAAGCAGGAGGTAGAGGGTTCGAGTCCCTCAAGCTCCACCAAACTGGCGACAAACTGGAAAAGCCCTCGCAAAAATGCGGGGGCTTTTCTGTTAGTTGACCCTAAGTTGACCCAATAGCACCAAATAAATGCCTTACAAAATGTCCTTTGTGTAACCCCGATCAACCCTAACTCGCTTCCTCCAGAACCCAGTCCACCGATGTTCAGCATCGCGGGAGCCGACTTCATCGCCTGACGGGTGTCCTAAGAGTGCCGAGGCAGACGATCTCTTGGCAGGTAGTGCCTTATCATCGCGGCGTTGTACCTTGTGGCTGGAACTGGGGACGGTTCTATCAGAACTCAGTGTTGATGCAGTTGAGGAGCTTGAGGAAACCGCAAAGTCATTTATGATATTGCGGGGTGCCGGTTACAGGACACTCATGGAAAAACAAATCCAAAATACTGCCAGGTAAGAATTCCACCATATGACCAGATTTGACTTCGTCGATACCCACGTTCATTTTTACGATATGCAGCACCCCGAGCTGCTCTATGCTCACTGGCGCGACAAACTCCAGAGACTTGCCGAACGAAACTATCTCGCCGAGGACTATGTTGCCGAAACGCGTAACGCCAACGTCACCAAGGCGGTTCACGTCCAGGCGGCGATCGGCAGCAAGGACCCGGTAAAGGAAACCGAGTGGCTTCAGACAGCGGCCGATCGCACGGGCTTCCCGCACGGGATCGTGGCCTATTCAGATCTGAGCGATCCCGACGTGGAGGCAGAACTTGAACGCCACTGTCAGTTCCCAAACATGCGTGGCGTACGCGACTTCTCACACGGCGACTATCTGGTGCGTTCTGACTTTCAACGCGGCTTCGCCTTACTCGAGAAATTTGACCTACGAGCCAGCATGAGTGTTCAGTGGCAAGATATGGATAAGCTGCTGGACCTCGCAAGCAAATTCCCGAATATCACGATTGTCGTCGACCACACTGGGTCACCTACAGAGCGGAACCCGGAATACTTGGGAAAGTGGAAAAAGGGCATGGAAACCGTCGCTCAGGCGGACAACGTCCGTTGTAAAATCTCCGGCCTCGGCATGAGCGAGCCCAAATGGACAGCCGAGAGCATTCGGCCCTACGTCCTCCACTGCATAGAAACCTTCGGTGTTGAACGCAGTTTCTTTGGCTCCAACTGGCCCGTCGACTGGCTCTTCAGTACCTACGACTACTTGGTAGACGCCTACCACGAGATAACTGCCGACTTCACTGATGACGAACGAATTGCTCTCTTCTCGAAGACCGCGGAGACGATTTACAATATCTAGCGACTGCTTCGGCTTCTAGACCAATTCACTAAAGCTCTTCTCACCCACACTAAGCCTGTTCCGTGGAGAGAACGCCAGCAACAGAGAACGTATGGAAGCAGCTACTTGGTTAGCTGACAGGGGCTTTGGTAGACCTACGGTAGATATTGTCTTAGAACCTCCAGAAGATAGATGGTTCACTATCGACATAGGAGACCCACCAGCTATGCGACCGAAGCCTAGTTCCATTCAGCTTGTGTGATTTCTACCCCCCACCAATAGATTTCTTATAGTGCGTTGCGAGTATCGGCGCGTCCTTGAGCTGGCATAATCCCTACATGGAAAACACAAAATGGTAAAGATACCGATGATCGTTCCAACAATTCTAGTGATGGTGATAGTTGCAATAGCGATATTCGGATCTTCATGTTCATCTGGTGATAGTGATGGTGAAGATACTTTTTCGAAGATTACCGCGGATCAGACCTTTCGAGATCTCAGTAGTTTCGAAAAAGCACCTTTCAAACTGATTAGAGAATACGACGTTTCCGCACTACCGATGGCAAACGCAGCATATATGGGTTATTTCACTCCACTTGATAGCGAACCAATCCAATATGAACTACGAATTTATCCTGACCACGTGAGTGCAATTGAAAAAGGCGTTGAGTACGCGGAGGAAGTAACTGGAGAAGATGCACTGCTTCGATCTGATGACGTGCGTTGGGACGAGGGCACAAAAGATCGACGGGGTGGTGGTTTTCATAGACACGGTTTGACTCCGTTGTACGGTGATTACGCAGTGATCGGTAACGTGATCATGTTGTGCGAAGGACGTGATTCAACGCAGTCATTGAATCGATGCGAATC
>CAJQSP010000071.1 GCA_905614375.1 uncultured Dehalococcoidales bacterium
CAGTTACCTTGGTGGTGCAGAGGGTCGTTTCGTAGACCACGAGCTATGGAACCCATACGCCATTGGTGCAAACCACCAATCTGGTCCAAACATCATCTTTGAGCCGCTTGCATTCTTTAGTGCATTCGACAACAAGACGATTCCTTGGCTCGCTGAGAGCTGGGACTGGAACGGCGACTTTACTGAGTTGACTATCAACCTACGATCCGGTGTGAACTGGTCTGATGGTGAAGAGTTCAACGCAGACGACGTTGTTTACACGTTGAACACTCTTAAGGACCTCAAAGAAGAAGTCCGATGGGGTAACGACATTGACAACGCAATGAACCGTGCCGAGAAGGTTGATAGCCACACCGTAAAGGTGATACTTGACCGACCAGACCCACGATTCATGTTCCTTCTTACGTACAAGTTCGACATTGGCGTGTACATGGTGCCCGAGCACCACTACAGCAGCCAAGACTGGACTACGTTCAAGGACTACGACCCAGCACAAGGCTTCCCATTGACTACAGGTCCTTGGAGAGTTGTATCTGGTACACCTGAGCAGAAAATCATCGACCGCCAGGATTCGTGGTGGGGTGAAGGCCAATCTGACCTAGGTCAGTTCGGCAAGCTGCCTGGACCAAAACGTGTCATCTACTTGCCAACACCTGACCAGACGGTTCGGTCACAGGCTTTGATTTCTGACACTGTTGACTACTCAGCAATGACCACACCTGCGGTTATTATTGAGACAATGGGCAAGAACTCTGATCTTGTCACTCACACCGGAACCGAAACTCCTTTCGGATATGTTGACTGGTGGCCAGTTTCGATTGGTTTCAACGACTCCGGTAAGTTCGGTCCTTACGACAACAAAGACGTTCGATGGGCATTCAGCTACTTGCTAGACCGGCAGGAACTGGCTGACGTGGCCTACGACGGCGCAGCGGCTTTCAACCCGCTTACGATGCCGCAGTACCCACCGCTCCAGAAGTACTTTGACTCCGTAGCGGATCTACTCGCAGTACACGACACCACAGAGCACAACCCAGCCAAGGCTGCTAGCTTGCTCGAAGGTGCTGGTTACTCGAAGGATGGCGACGGCAACTGGGTTGACGCTCAGGGCGTCGGCATTAACTGTGAAATCATCGGCTTCAGCCCGTGGGTGGACCTCGGTCCTGTCACAGCTGAGCAGCTTCGACGAGAGGGCATCAACGCCACTTACTCTCAGCCGCCAGATGCTTCTTCACGAATGGCTGAAGGTAACTTCGAATGTCTGATGTTCGGACACGGCGGATCGGTCCGTGACCCTTACTTCACGATGAAGCTTTACCAGTCAGCATCAGTAAACATTCCAGGTGGTCACCAGGTTAACTTCTACCACTGGGAAAATGAACGTTTCGACGAACTTACTGACGAAGTCGCTAAGACTCACCCTGATGACATCGACAAGATGCAGGAACTATGGCACGAAGCCATGGATATCTGGATCACTGAACTCCCTGACGTTCCAGTCCTCGAGTTCTACCACCGCATCATCATGAGTGAGAAGCGATGGACTAACTGGCCACTTGGTGGCGAAACTTCTGGTTACGTGAACGAGGCCTCTTGGCACCTCACGTGGGCATTGGTACTGCATGGCCTAACAGCCAAGTAGTAGTACTACTACTCTAGTAGTTCTTACTACTTGAGATAACAGACGCAAAACGAGCGCCCCCGTCATTTTTTGATGGGGGCGCTTTTTGTTGCGTGCGAAGGAATGGCATTACGAATAGCCGGTAGATTGCAGTATGCTTTCGACTCGACTTCCATTTCCAATTAGAAAGCTAAAAATGATTATTCAGGCTTGAACGTTTCTGCTTCGTATACGAAAACACGGGTCGGTTGCATCGATAGTTTTGTATTGGCGTTGATGCTGATGACGGCTGCGTGTGACTCATTGAGCGCTGGCCCCGAGGTTTCCGAGGATGTTGTTGTAATTGGTACGGCTTCTTTCAGCAGCAAGATATCGAAGTTAGGTTCTACGAGTCACATGCAATGGCACTCGATAAGGGTGTAGACCTCGCTGAGACGGTCATAGCCCGTACGGCAGGACAACGGGACCCCACTTCCCTGTGGTGAACTTGTACCCCGCCGACGCAGTTGTCGGTAACCCCGTCATGCTGTGTGAACGGCAATTAGCGACCTGTGAAGCATTGATAACACTACTTGAGTAGTCCCCACGGACTAAATTCTCATTAATGCCCTCACATGCGAGAGACATCTATAAACACATCACATAGAACAAATTCATATGAGCTATTACAAACAAACAGATTCCAGCAATATTTCTCAAATACCCGCATACCACGATGGGAAAGGGACATTTGATGTTTGCCAATTATTCGAAAAACAATTTCAAATGCCTATCAAAGTAGCTATTTGGGAACTAAAGCCTGGCGCCGGTGAAGGAATGCATCGCCATCGTGACGATAGGGAACTAGAAGAGTTTTATTACTTTTTGGAAGGGGAAGCCGTCATGTACGTAGAGGATGAAAAAATCTCAGTGACGGCTGGAGATTCTATTTTGGTACCGCACAGTGTTGATCATGGTTTCAAGAACATCGGTAACAACAAACTAAAAGTCCTTGTTATTTGGGGATCACCCAAACCTAAACAACCAGGGTGATCTAACAAATTCAGAAAATTCCATACACGCGGGATGCGGGCGTGTGATTCCATCCACTGTCTCCTAGTTGCCTAGAGCGTCGACAAGAGCAATACACGAATCGACCGACTGTTCGCAAAGTAAAACGGTGTTACCAACAACAGCGAACGCCTTGTACTTGGTGACTGCGGAACCACCCGAAACTACCTTCTTCAAAAGAGGGTTCAGATCAATCGCTTTTGACGCATTTTCAAATCCTGTAGTTTTGGCAACGTCGTGAGATTCGTAAAACCGCACCTCGATATCCTTTGCATCAAAGAATCCGTACCAGATGTCGGTGGACTGGGGGATCGTTTCGGTATCGTATTGCTTAGACTTCTTCCACCCTGCAGCTACGTAATCTTCAAGGGTGAACAACTTGCCGGGTAAAAGGATTCTAGAGACTTCAGCGAAATCGTTGTCTGCCCCCATGGCTTCGGTTTTTGTCCCCCCTGAATCCGACCCTGAAACACAAGCGATTGATAGAGAAACTATCGCTAGCACAATCACGAACAGGAACAACCTGACGAACTTCTTGAGGTTGCTGACACATGGAAAATAGGTCATAAAGGGAGGTTCCTCGGGTGCTGAATAACTAGTAAAAAGGTTACCAGAAACAACAGATAACTCACTCCTGCGTAGTGGGGTAGTGGGCGCGTGTGACTCGAGTGGGTGTGCGTGAGGTGTTAGACCGGCGATAGGCGACCCCCACTTGGTACACAGGGATGTGTGTGGTGACGGTGCTGAAGGTGATCCGCCGACATCCCTAGGGTGTCACAGTGGCTGTTGACAGTGGATTGTTACGCCACTCTAGGCTTTGAGAAATATAGTGGCGAGGTCTTCGGGACAAAGTTCGATACGAGAGGAAGTTGTGAGTATCTCCACTCAGTCACCTCGCTGCGTTGACACGGTCAAAACGTGCAGCAGGGTGCAGCGAGTGAGCATCATTTACCGGTGATTCCCATAAGAATGCCTCTCGCCCGGCAACGGCATGAGATTGCTGCAAGAGGCGGGGGGCGATGTGTAGTCCGGTGACTATGCTCTTTCCTTGAGCCGCGGGTTGGCCCATTCGTCCAGACCCATTGAGGCGAGGAACAGTCCGGTAAAGAGCAGAATGAAAATCACTATGGGAGGTCCCCACCACCAATACATTCCACGGATGAGGGCATTGTAGAAGTCCTGCCAGAACAGGATATTGCCTAGCGTTGAGATATTGGCGGGCCCTAGGCCTAAGAACTCGAGACCCGTGGCCGCTAAGATAGATCCAAGCACAGCTCCTACGAATGACGCGAGAATGTAGGGCATCAGGTTTGGCATCAGTTCCCTGAATATGATGGTCATGTTGCTCTCGCCCGAGAGTTTAGAGAGCTCAACAAACGAGCGCTCGCGTAGCGTTAGCACTTGGGAGCGGATCACCCTTGCCGGCCCCATCCATGCAAAGAGAGCGATGATGAGCGCCATCATCTCTAGACTCACGACGCGAACGGCGCTCGCGAGCACAATGAGCACCAGTAAACCGGGTATCGTCAACATCACGTCCGTTAAGGTACGCAAAACATTGTCTATGAAGCCTCCGTAATATCCACCCACAAGGGCTATTGTTACCCCGAACGCCACTCCGAGTGCACCTGCGAGCAGACCGACACGCAGCGACGCTGGCGTCGCTTCAATCAACCATGCCAGCATGTCGCGACCCATCGCATCTGTGCCCAGTAGATTTTCTGAGTTGGGTGGCAGGCTCTGAGTGACGGAGCCGACCTCGGTATTAGCCATGTCGACGAAGATCGGCCCGGCGTAGCCAAATAGAAGTACTACAAGGACCATCGCCAAACCGGCCGTTAGCTTTATATTGTTGTTGGCGAATCGACCAACACGCTTAAAGTATCCGGGGTTGAACGTGTTGCCACTGTTCTGATCAAGAGTTGATTCTGCCATTTATCGCCTTTTGTACGTGATTCTCGGATCCAGGATCGGATAGATGAGGTCCATGATGAATAGAACTACCGCTGTCGAGGCGATGATCATTAGCACGATCCCCTCTATAAGGAAGAAGTCTTGCTGGCCAATCGCCATCCGCAGTAACATCCCCAGTCCAGGGTAGGAGAAGATTACTTCGAGCAGAACCTGTCCTGAAATGACACTACCTAGAGCAAGCGCAAGCGCCGTGGTCTGCGGCAGAAGAGTATTTCGAATTCCGTAGTCGAGAAATAGACGACGTTCCTTCAGACCCTTTGCGTCCCCCAGCTGTATGAAGTCTTCCCCGCCAATGGTTACGACCATGGCCCTCATGCCCAGTCCCCAAAAACCGATTGCAGCGATGATGATAGAAAAAGCCGGGAGGATAGCGTGGTACGCCATGTTACTGATCGTTTTAAAGTCGAAGGCGGGGATCATACCGTAGTCAATTCCCGCGCCAAGCGGGAAAATCCGCCATGTAAGGCCTAAGCTGAATATGAGCAGGAGACCGAGCAGGAAATAAGGAATCGCTGCAGTGCTCATGAAAACGGGCAATAATAACCGCAGTAGAGCTGGGGAGCGTCGCCAAGCTATAAGGGCACCTAAGGCTGAACCGATTACGGCCGCGATCAACGTGGACGTACCGATCAGAACGATTGTCCAAGGAGCGGCGCGCATAATCTCATCGCTCACACGCGAAGGGTAGCGAGCTAGGGAGTAACCCAAGTCACCCCTCGACAAGTTGCCTAAGTAGTTAATGTACTGTACGCCAATAGGCTTATCTAGGCCAAATTTGGCTTGGTAAGACTCGATGATTGCATTGATATCTCCCATCTCGTTACCGCTAAGGGTCGACATCTGGAGAACCTTCTGCTCGATAGGATCACCAGGAGCCAGTCGGGGCAGAAAGAAAACTAGGGTGATGGCAACCCAAATCATCAATAGGAAAATTATGAATCGCTGTATTACGTAAATAGGAGTCAATCAGGTCGCCTTGGCGTATTGTGTTTGTGATGGGCTTGTGATGGGCTTGTGATGGGCTCGAACATTATATTGAGGTACACCAACGAGTCAATCTAATTTTTGCCTGTCTGGGGTAACAAGTAACCATAGTAAATTCTTCGACAATTTACCGTGTTAGACATTGGTTTGAAGCAGGAGTACCCTACCCCGCAACATGTGCAAATGTTTTTGAGACACCTTAAAAGTCAACGCTAAAATTTGTGCGGTTAGTTTAAACCTAGGTCTGTTCCTGAAACTCAGTGGTGTCACATAAGCAGGGATTTCGGACCCCGGCCTATTTTTGTAATAGGGAGAATTAGTTAAAATGAGTACGATCAGGTTACGTAAAACCTTCTGGATATTAATGCCTTTCGTAGTAATGGCAATTTTAGTTGGTTGTGGTGGTGATGAAGAGGCAGCGGTCTCTGAGTCAGCAGCA
>CAJQSP010000072.1 GCA_905614375.1 uncultured Dehalococcoidales bacterium
GCTAGGTTAGCCAGTGCAGGCGTTCGTTCTGGAGCGCTTCGGTATCTATCGAGGCGTTGCTCTATTTCAACAGAATACTTACCGTTCGAAAGCAATAACATGTCGTCGAGTCGGCTTATTAGTTCATCGAGGGTTTCTCGTGGAACCTCGGGCGCACCACCACTGATCGCAGCCTTCGTGATTTCATTCAGAGTGTTCGTCCCGTCGATACCTTGAAGATATAAACCCAGCGGAACAGGAACCATCAACGACTCGTCATTGAGGCGGCGAAGATCCTTCAACAAGAAGTAGTCGCCCCCCTCGTGGGTGACGCGACTTACTTCTACAGGTCTTAGTTTTGGGCGATCAGGAAGATTTGAATCCGATGTCATTCAGACAGTTTATCTAGAGATTACTGAACGAAAAACTCGAGTCGGAGTTATCCAGCCAATAGAGTTAATTAACTCCGAACTTACCAGAGCTTCCGGTTATCAGCTTAGGAAACGGAGTTCGTTCACGGAAAAGCGAACGTTGTGCAAGCTCTCTAAGCGAAATTATAGGTCCATCGTCTTCCTCGGTCACAGGTACTTGAGCTGCGCCACCCCGTTGAACGATTCTATGAACTGTTCGGGTACTAATGCCAAACTGTTCCGAAATCTCAGCTACTGAGATATGTGCTTGCCGTAGTCGGAAGATTTCATCGTCACGAGTTCGACGGCTCTCGCGCTGCAACCAGCCTGGATCGTCGTATTTACACATCGCAAAAGGACAATCTAAGCAGCTTACCGCGGCATCACAGCCATCGTCTTTGTATCGCGTGTTTTCGGGCAAGGTGTCAGACCGAACTGGAGCCAGAATATCTGTGTGCCCAAAGTTCAACGGGTTTGAAGGACCAATCGTCATGACCATAAAATAAGTCTCCGAATTGACCGACAATGAAACGGTCAGAAATGATTAGCTGAAATGAACTCAGACAGCCGCCGAAGCGGACCAGTTCAACTGACGTGAAAAATGGATACCTCCGGATCGACCCGAAAGGTTTTTTGTTCGTTCTCTCTTGAATACCGAACCGGCGTACTCAGACCCCGGACTGTTCGGCACTCCGAACATCACAGCGGTCATCCCATTCGAAGCAACTCTCGGACTCACTCTCTGGTCGTACCAAGAAGCGCTTATCTTGTGCGCAGCTACGATTTCGATAAACGTGTCGGGTGACGGACTTCGATACATAACTGGCATATCGACACTCACAAACAAATGCTTAGCGTTACCCATACGAATCGATCGCGGGCCATCTGGACGCCAGTCTTCACTCGCTCCAGAATCTTGAAAGCGCTTCACAAGATCAAGCATTGCGGGATACGTGTCATCTTGAAATGAAGGAGAAACCGTGGCTGAAACAGAACCTTCGTTTCGGTTCATAAACAGCAACAGCATCCGAAGTCGAGTAGAAAATTCCTGCACACTCTCACCTTTGGCGAGATCAACAGTGATGATCTTCGACTCGTCATTTTCACTTCGATCAGTTACACCCTGAACGATATGGGCCAGTACGATATTGAGATCGTCACTCGCGGCAACAGCCTTTGAATCAGTTGATATAGAAACTGGCAAAACAGCGCCAGACCGACTCGAATCCTCAACACCCAAAACGTTTGCTGGTGACATTACCACCGTAGCTACTGGACTCATCTTGACCTTTACAGACTTACTTTTGATCGCCGCATCAGAACTAAAGTTCTATTATCGAACACATGTTCTAATTAAGTCAAGTAGCGTCTCGGTCGTCGCGGTCGTCATAGGATGACTCGGCCCGCGTCGCAATCTCCTACCCTCGAACGCCTTTTCATCAAAGAAAGGAGGGTGGTTACGTCCGAACTGACGGGCGAACTACGGATATTCCTTCTTGTGTTTGTTGACCATGAACCCTTTCGGAACTACTTTGAGTCGTGCAACGAGCAGCGATCTCGACGCAGATTGGCTAACGACCCGCAATACAGGATTACAACCTTCACATGAACGCAGAAATCGTCTCCATAGGCTCAGAACTACTGCTCGGCCAGATTGTCGACACTAACGCATCTTGGATTGCACAGAGATTGGCAGAAAGCGGTGTAAACCTGTTCTACAAAACGACCGTTGGAGATAACCTCAACCGCATGGTCGATATTCTCGATCGAGCACTTGATCGATCCGACGTGGTAATCACAGGCGGCGGTATCGGCCCAACCCAAGACGATCTAACCCGAGAGGCAATCGCCAAAGTAACCGGACGCAAAGTCGTTACCGATCCTGAATCGCTTGAAGAACTTCGAGAGCGATTCCAGAAGCGGGGCTTCATACTCACAAAGAACAACGAACGTCAGGCCCAAATCCCAAGCGGCGCCATAGTGGTGAAAAACCCAAACGGCACAGCCCCCGCTTTCATAGTAGAAACCGAACGAGGTGTAACGATCAGCCTTCCCGGCGTTCCATTCGAGATGAAATGGCTTGTTGAACACGAGGTGATTCCATACCTACGCGAAAAATACGGCCTCACTCAGATGATCCACTACCGAGTGCTGAAAGTCGCTGATATCGGAGAAAGCGCTGTCGATGATCGTATTGGTCACCTGATCGCCGATTCAAATAACCCGACCGTCGGAGTACTCGCTCATCCCGGCCAAGTCGACGTTCGAATTGCTGCTCTCGCCGAGAATATCGATGAAGCAAACACACTAATTGACACAGTCGATATCGAAGTGCGAAAACTGTTGGGCGACAACATATTTGCGGTAGACGATGCAACGATCGAATCTGTAATTGGCGAACTTCTCGTCAGCAACAACGCTACTGTGGCAACTTGTGAAGATCTCAGTGGTGGGTCAGTCGCTTCAGCTATTCAAAAATCAGCCGATTCTGCATTTTTGCAGAGTGCAATCGTAAATTCGCAAGAGGCTCTCGAAAAGATCGCTCGATCTGGCGGCGAAACACCTCCGTTTGCTGACGGCGCAGAGCGAGCAGTAGCGCTTGCTCGATCCATAAGAAAAACAACTGGAGCCACTTACGGAATCGCCGTTCACGGTACTGAAGAAAGCGGGCAGCGAACCGAAAACCTAGGCCGAGGTGAAACGTACATCGTTGTTTCTGGTCCCGACGGTGAGCGAACACGGCACGTTCGATCGGCTGGTCGAGGTGCCCCGGATCGTCAACGCGCTGCAATGGGAGTATTGAGCATGTTAAGGCGTGAATTACTTGGCCTACCCGAATAATTCGGCTAAGACTTCTCGCCTCACTCACAACGAACTGTAAGAAAACATGGGTAAAAAGGATCTAATTAGAGACATACACTGGTAACGATTAGGATTTAAACTAAAAGCAGGTGTTGCACGGCACCGTGTATTCACCCGCCTGTTTTTACACCCTAATTGGGATGGAGAGCTCCGAGATGTTTCGCCAAAAGACCGTGCTATTACTAGCAATAGCCGCTCTAATGTCTGTCGTGATCGCATGTAGTAATAGACCTGAACTAACCGCTACGCCAGTTCCGCCAACCGTTATTCCTACCCCTGTTCCTCTTACTCCGATAGAGATCGACCCAATCACTGATCCCGTTGGCTTCCTTAGCGCGTTGCCAGCCGCCGAAGCTGCGTGTGCTACCGATGCTTTGGGTGGACGCGACCTTGTCCTCGCCATGATGTCATCGAGCATCGGAGATAATCGTCTAACTCTCGCTGAAACCGATGCACTCGACAACTGCCTGAGTGAACATACCGTCAACGGAATTTTCATCAGTCAAATATATAGCGAAGCCGGAACTTTGAGCGACGACACTATCGCCTGTATCGGTGACCAGATCGGTGGAATGTCGACAGCAGGACTCTTCCTCGAAGATCCGGCAGCAGACGTCATCATCAACTCCCTTAAATATGTCTTCTGTCTCGATAGCGATGAACGAGTTCGCATTTCTGCGAGCGAAGCTTTCTATGGATTCGGTGAATTGGGTGGAATCGATGCGCTCGAATGCGTTGTGAATGGCGTTGGCCCCACCGGCCTTACTGACCTAGTCGATATTTACTCGGGTGAAGAATACGACTTTGAAGATCTCGGTGAGCTGTTACCGATGATGATCGAATGTGGCGCTATCGATAATGATGGATTCGAAGAGCTTGGTGTATCTGCCGATCAAGTTGGCTGTGTACTCAGAGCGCTTGGTGAAGATGGGCTAGCATTACTCGACCCGACAGCCGCAGAACCCGATTTGTCTAACATTGGTGCGCTCCTTGGAACACTTTCCGACTGCGGAATCGAACTAGAAAACCTCCTTGAAGGATCGGATTTGCCTATAGATCCGGATGTTGCGATTGACCCTGTGATATTGCCGACAGTTCTGGCCGAATTGCCTGAAGATATTAAGCTTCCGTTGATCGAACTAGAAGACCTCCTTGAAGGATCGGATTTGCCTATAGATCCGGATGTTGCGATTGACCCTGTGATATTGCCGACAGTTCTAGCCGAATTGCCAGAAGATATCGAAGACATGGATCTTCCGTTCACGGAAGAGCAGATCGCCTGCCTGACATCAGAGATAGGTGAAGACCAAATTGCCAATCTACTCGCAGGCGGAGGGGCCGATCTCAGTCTCTTCTCAGCACTCTCGAAGTGCAAAGTAGACCTGAGCGTACTACTCGGCGGGTAAAAGTTCACATATGTCGTAGTGCGGATTAGTTAGGATACTCAGCGAACATTCGTACTACGACGATCGGCGTGGTGGCTGCCAACAGTACTGCGACCATCAATCGCATTGTTGTAGCGCTTATCCTGCCCGTTTGCTTAGCACCTATGAAGCTACCAGCCATTCCGGTTATACCCATGACGGCTAGAACAGCGATATCGAAGTTCATATTGATGGCGTGACCTGCAAAACCAGAAATTCCGGTGAGAACGCCGATCGTGTTGTTCGACCCTGCGGCAGTACGCGGATCCATACGAAGAACGTTGACCAGAATCGGAAATCGCAATACAGCGAGAATCAATCCCGCTGCTCCACCCAAAACTCCAATCGCAAATCCGAGCGACCCGTAGAGCATCTGATTTTTTTGGTTGAGACTCACTCCGTCTCGGGTTGCTATAGGAGAGAACGACGCATTCAAGTCTTCTGGCTGGCTAGGTTTGCGAAGAGCCCTCAACCACTGCGAAAACGATATCACCGAAGATATCGCCGATAACGAAGCAATCAGTCCCAGTAGAATCCATGCCTTCACATCGTCAGCAAAGAACCCACCCAGTAACGAACCGATGATCGCCGGAATACCTATCGCCCAACGACTCGACCGTCACGCCAATGAGGCCATGCGGCTGCAGTTCCGCCAAGAATGGTCACACCCAAATTCGTTCCAGCCGCAATTACCGGATTAAATCCCATCGCAAGCATTATAGGAAGCCGAACAGCGCCAAGGGCAACGCCGATAATACCAGCGAAGATTCCCATCACAAAGGTAAACGAGCCAAGAATCATTAGTTGGCCCGGTGACACATCAAGCGGAAGTAAATCGATCATTTTGGCGTATTCAAACCCTGGCAAAACATAGTGGGAAGATGGCAGTTCATGAAAGTCAGTGTAACTTCGTGATCGATAGCGATTCGCCTCACAACGACGTGTGTTTTCGCCTGAGTTAATGGCTAAACGAATTTACGACCAACTCCAGCGCACGCCTTACCCCTGCTAAACTTGTCGCCTATTCGATTCGTTATGGATGAAGCAAGATTAATAGCCGACCATTAGCGTTCGGCAGAGGAACAGACAACGATGAAAAGCAGAGCCGCTATTCATGTCGGACACGGCAAGGAACTTGTAGTCGACGAGGTAAACATTCCCGACCCCAAGCCCGACCAGCTCGTAGTGAAGCTCTATTCAAGTGGTGTCTGTCACTCGCAATTGCATCAAATGCACGATTCTGAAGGACCAACTCCTGCCCTACTCGGGCATGAAGGCTTCGGAGTTGTGACTCAAATCGGTTCTGATATTACTCACCTGAAAGAGGGTGATGCAGCAATCGTAACGTGGGTCCCGCGCACTCCGATTCAGGGTCGATGGAAAGCTCCTTCGGCCGGGGTCACTTGGCAGGAAGAACCACTTGAAGGCGCTACATACACTTGGGGTGAAGATGCAATCGTCTGGGGCGGCTATGCAGTCAAAGTAGACGATGATGCTCCCCGAGATCTTTCCTCGATCGTCGGCTGCGCAATTCTCACTGGAGCCGGAGCTGTTACCCACACAGCGAAAGTTCGCCCTGAAGAATCGGTAGCCGTATTCGGTGTCGGAGGCGTCGGTCTATCGGCGATTCAAATGGCGTCGGTGCTGCAGGCGTACCCGATCATCGCAGTTGATATCGATGATGAAAAGCTAGAATTTGCGAAGCAATTCGGAGCGACTCATACAGTGAATTCGTCAAAGGTCGACCCAGTAGCGACAATTATCGAGATGACTAACGGTGGTGTCGATTACGCATTCGACGCCATCGGCCTAAAAATTACGAACGAACAGATTCTGCCTGTTACCAGAAGCGGTGGATCAGGTGCCGACAACATAGGCGGAATGGCTGTTCTAATCGGTATGCCTGGAACTGAAATGACTGTTTGGCCGGGACACTTTATGTTCCACCAACGTCAGTACCGTGGATCGCTCGGTGCAACCTACCCTGACACAGATTTTAACATGTACTTGCGGCTCTACAAAGAGGGCAAGTTCCCGCTTGATAAGTTGGTAACCAAGCGATACAGCCTCGACCAGATCAACGAAGCGTGCAACGATCTACAGAACGGCAAAATACTTGGTCGCGCAATTGTCGAATTTTAATAGAATCCTATAAACATTGCAGTACAGAAAACTTGGCGACACCGGCTTAGACGTTTCACTCCTGAGCTACGGTACCGGTGGTCCGTCTAAGTTCGGACAGGCAACAGGTGTCGATGACGCAGGACGAGCGAAGCTGGTTAGTCGTGCGCTTGAACTCGGCGTAAATCTATTCGACACCGCAGAAGCGTATGGCGAATCGGAAGGGATGCTGGGTCGTGCCGTCAAAGGACATACTCGCGATTCATTCCTGATCGTTACTAAATGGTCGTATCGACTGGCAGATGGACCAGTTACGGACCCAGATGTGATCGTGAAGTCGCTTGAGCAAAGCCTCGATCGCCTACAGACCGACTATGTAGATATTTTGCAGATTCACGGAATGCTTCCGCATCAGTACGACGAGCTTGCTGAAGGCTACATCGAAGTGATGCATAAGCTACAACAGCAGGGCAAGACTCGCTTTCTAGGTATCACGCAAATGCTGACTATTGACACGAAGAACGAATCGATGTCGACGGCTATGGATCGACACCCTGACGTTTGGGATTCCGTGATGTTCAAGTACGGCATTATGAACCAGTGGCCGGCAAAACGTTCGTTTGCGCTCGCCAAATCGTCAAAGACCGGAATTTTGAACATGGCGCCGGTTCGGCTAACTCTCACTCGACCAGAAAAGCTAAACGAGCGCATGACAGAGTGGGGCGATAACGATGGCAATAACGCTCTCGACTGGCTCTCAGGCGGTGATTCATCGGAGCTGATTCGCAAGGGATACCAGTTCGCTGCCGAACCGCCCGAGGTAACAACAATTATCTCTGGAACATCGAGTATTCCACACCTTGAATCGAACATTGCAGCACTAGATGGAACGCTAACCGATGAAGAGTTTACAAAGCTTAAATCTTCATACGGTGACTCAGCGTCCCCCGACTAAATTGCCTGCTTGAAACAACCTCAGACAGCTGTGAATCCCTGCTCTACATCCGCTTGTAGAACTGGTACGGCACCGAACTCGAACGAAATCTAAATACCCATCTCGGTATCGATTTCGTCTTGGAATGCCGAAGACCTGCCCTCGACGACGTCATCGACAGTTACCGGCAAACCGCTCATACCCGACTCCAACAAAGCATATGCCAGCGCCAGAGCGTACATACCTTCCCTGGAGCCAACTTCAGGCTGCATACCCGACTCAGCGGCGTGAACCATATCGAGATACTCGTACGCAAGAATTTTCGAATCAATCTCACGAAAGTCCATGTCATACGAGCTGATTCGACGAGCGCCATTCCACAAAATCGAAATCGTATCGTCCAGCTCAAAATCGGGAATCAATTCTAGCAACGCATCTCCGGTGATTTCAGTTCCGTCGTTCCGAACGATGCGAGGCGATTCACCTGATCGACTTCGGGGTCGATACATCGTGCCGGTACTTCCAGAAATCGTCGATACTCCCAGTGACTGACCGTGCGACGTGTCGGTCATCAGCAGCTGTCCAATCGCTCCCGACTTGAAGCGAATCACTCCAAACGCCGTATCGATAGCAGTTTGTTCGACAATATCGCCGTCTTCGTAGCCGACCTCTTTTCGATGATCGTACATCTCGGCAAGTACCGGCGCCACCTCGCTCATCGGGCCCAAAGTACGCTGCGGCTCATTGATCGCAGTTTCTGCAAACACGGTGTTCGCACCACCCATCAGATACAGAAGCATGTCGGCGTTGTGCACACCCGCATCAAGTGGTGCGCCACCTGCCTGTTCCTTCTTGGCGCGCCATACGGTGCTGTGCATAACCGCACCATCGGAGCTGTTCACTCCGATATCAAGTGCGAAATACGGCATGCCAATCGCGCCTGAATCGATCAAAGATTTGGTAAGTCGATTCATCGGGTCACGGCGGTAGTTCTCGGCAACGGCAAGGACTTTACCTGTCGATTCCGATACTTCCTGCATCTGACGACAAGCCTTAAGCGTTAACCCCATTGGCTTTTCCGTGATGACGTGAAGACCGGCGTTCATCGCTTTGATGGCGAATATATGGTGCATCGGCGTACTTGTGACAATCGCCACTCCGTCGAGGTCAGCTTTCGACAGCATGTCGTCAAAGTCAGTGTAGATATCTGGAGTGGCACCGGTCGCTTCACCAATTTCACCTGCGACAGTAGCCGCAACATCGTGGTGCACATCGCACACAGCTGCCATTTCAACAATGTCGAAATATTTGCGAAGTTCGATGTATCCGTGGGCATGTCGACGACCCATTCCGCCACAGCCAACCAGTGCAATCTTGAAACTCATACTCTAATTTCTCTTTATTCTAGGAATCAAAGTTACGGCAGCATGTCGACCAGTGGCTGGATATTTTTGGGTTCGCCTTTAAAATCTATTCCCATATCATGAACGATCTCGACAATCTTGTCGTTGAAAGGAGTCGGCACACCAAGTTTTTTACCCATGTCCGACACGAGCCCATTAAGGTAGTCGATTTCGTTGCGTCGGCCTTTTCGTACGTCCTGACCGAACGATGGTACACCGCCCGCTCCGCCCCTTTTACCTGCCTCGATGAATGCGGCCTCGACCTCTTCAATATTCCGTCCCTCAGCAGCATCAACAATCGATTCAGCAGGAAGTTCGAGCACAGAAAACAGTTTGATGCCTTGAGCAAAAGCAACTCGAGCAACTTCTGCGCCCAACTGAATTCCTATGCGTAAAGGTTCAAGTTCCGAACGCACTTCAGTAGTGCCGTATCCGCTCACACCCGACAGTGCGTTTGCCATGCAGTTGACCATGAGCTTCGACCAGCGAGCACCCCACAGGTCGTCAGTAAATTCGGCGTCTGCGACCGCACTCATAACTTCGACAAGCTGTCGAGCTCTTTGAGTGTCCGATCCATCGTGTTCGGCGATTTTGAAGCCCAGCGGATAATTATCCGTACGTATGCCGCGGCCAGGCTCCCACGCAGCAGCGCCGATCGTGATGATGCAGCCGAGCGATCGTTCAACTCCGGCGATGGCCGCCATTCGTTCGTCATTTATTCCGTTCTGGAAATCGACAAACACGCCGTGGTCGAGATCGACATATCTGAGCATGAGCGTTGTCGCCCACTCGGTGTCGTATGACTTCACTGCGATGAATGCTGCGTCAAACGGCACAGTCTCGTGCTGGAGCTCATGAATGTGAATCGCCTTCGGGTGGGTGAGGTACTCGTCGTCTTGAGTCTCGACAATCAAGCCGTCGGCTTTGATCTTCTCGACATGCTCCCACCACTGGTCGATCAGTGTGATGTCATGTCCCGCCTTCGACAGAAGCCCGCCGACAACGCTACCAATTCCACCAGCACCTATGATCCCAATACGCATTAGAGTTCGACTCCAAATCTTTTACGGCGTAAAAATTAAATCGCCACCAAAATAAATATCTGGAGGCGAAGTGTATGCGTTCATCAGATGGTTTTGTGGGCTAACAGAGACCGAATATCACTGACCGCTTAATCTGGCACATGCTCACCCAATGATGGTAATGATCAGAGGTGTCTGGTTGATGTCCGTTTCGTGTCCGGACAACGTATGCGGTCTCACTGAGGCTGTTCATCAAGAGACTGTATCCAAAGGGTCGCCGTTAGAGTCACGGTTTACCTATCCCTACTCTCAAATCTTGATAACGGTTTTGCCCTTCGTATGCCCTTCACCCTGCAGTCTCATCGCTTCGGCGACTTCGGTGAGCGAGAAGCTTCGCTGGATAATGGGTTTGAGATTGCTATTTTCGACAAGATCACGCAGGGCACCTAGGTCAGCGGAATTAGGCGATGAAACAAACGACAGCATTTTCTTACTACCAAGCTTTGAAAGTAGTGCGATTCGTAACATTCTTCCGATCACACCCATTGAAGTTTTACCAACAGCAACCGCAACATACACTCCGTCATCTCGAAGCAGACGTCTGTGAGTTCTGAGGGAACCAGAACCGACGATGTCGATGATGGCGTGAAACAGGGCGTTGGATTTGGTGAAGTCATCTGTTTTGTAATCGACGATCGCATCAGCACCGATCGAGTGCATGAGATCGATGTTTTCTGTATTACAAACTGCGGTTACGGAAGCTCCAAATATTTTTGCTATCTGTACAGTTAAAGTCCCGACTCCACCTGATCCGCCAATCACTAGTATGCTATGACCGTCTTGGACTTTTGCTTGATCTCGCACAGCGTTCAACGCGGTGAGACCTGCCAGTGGTAATGCAGCAACCTGTTCATCAGGCAGTCCTTCAGGTGCCAACGCAATTTCATGCTCTGAGACACATGTGTACTCAGCGAAACATTCGGTCGATTCCCCGAATACTTTATCGCCAGATTTGAACCGCGTCACGTTCTCACCGACGGCAACAATTGTGCCAGCAAGATCCATTCCAAGAACCTTTTTTTTGGACGAAAGATTCCGAACACCACACGGGCAATTTTCGGATTTCCTGTCAACGTGAGCCAGTCAGCCTGATTAACCGACGACGCATGGACGTTCACGAGGATTTCTTCAGAGCCGATCTTTGGTTTTTGAACTTCTTCAATCTCGATTTCATTATGATCCCCGAAACGTTTGTATGTAGCTGCTTTCATCACTGCTGTTACCTTCTATTTCTCAGTCCCAAAGTAAGTTTGGCCTTTCGAAATTTCGGACGAATATTTTGAGAAAGAGCAATGCCGCTCAGTTCGTGATCAAAATCCGCTCGAATAAACAATTTCACAGTCAAGGTAAACCAAGTTTCAGATTTACGCCGCATTGCCCGCAGAATCGAGCATCATCACAATTACGTAAGCCACAACTGAAGCAAAACGTGATTTGGGCTACAAGGTTTTTCAGACCATCATGACTTTTTTGATCGCCAAGTTCTGCTGAATCATCTTGGCTGATAGGAGTTTGTCCACGCTGCCGAATATTTATCCCACAGTGGCCACAAAATCGAGCATCTCCCACGTTGCGTAAACCACAACTAATGCATTCCATAACGACTCAGTGCCTCTCTTCAGACATCTGCTTTTTCGGTGAAAAAACCGCGCACTCGAGATTGGTAACGCTGATACAGCATTCCAGCAGAAAGCAGGAGGGTTCCAAGGACTATATAGGCTGCAACACGGTAAAACTGCTCAAGATTAAAAGTGTCATAAAGAAATAGCTTAATCACACCCAAAGACATCAACCCAAGTCCGCAAACACGAATAAAAGAAGATCTGACTATCACGCCAGCAATTATCAACAGAGTTGAATACCCTGCCCATAAAACAGTGATAGACAAAGATTTCCATTGATCTGCCGTATCAGCAGATGAGACCTGTGATTCTATGAATCGACCAACCTCGATGGAAAGCATCCAAATTGACAGAAAGTTACTAGATGCCAACAAGAATATTTGCGTCGCATCATACGAACTGACTCTGTAAAGCCAACGATAATTTCGATCCAGATCTTCCTGGGTAACAATCCACTTTGGAATCGCAAGCAAACGGAGCGAAAAACCATTTCGGTATTTGGTATACAAGAACAGGCTTACGTAGAGGACGAATATGAACCATAACGACGTCAGCGGTCTTACTGCATAACGTGCATCGATTGGGTCTACAGAAAGCAAGCTTCCAAGAGCAAAAATAAACAAAACTAAAGACAGAAACTTCAATTCATTGCTTTTCAGATATACGGAAAGCCAGAGCATAAATGCAGCGTTAGTGGACATCCCGATTATTAATGGATACCCAGTAAATTGCATCGGAACAAAGATCGAAATACAAACCAGTCCAATCCCACCGAGCATCATTCCCATAACGGGTTGACTACGGTTGGTGCGGAACGCTAAATAGGCAATCAACAAATGTACGATACCTAATCCAAGTGTCGGTATCGCCTGCCAATTTTCGAAGTTTCCAACCTCGTGATCTAAAACTCCATAGTAAGAAATTATCACGTACAAAAGCGCGTTCGACGCCATCGGAGAAACATCCAACGCTCTTGGTGACAAACGCCGGATCAGATGAAATCCTGTTGATGACACAAACAACACGATAAACAAAAGTGTCAATGCGAAAATTGCAAATCCTGAGGACAGGTTTCGATCTTCATATTCGCCAAACCACAAAGCAAATCCCGCATAAGATCCGATTACTGATACTAATTTAAACCATTTCCAGTTTTTAAATATGGCTACTCCTATAACGCCAAGGTTTATCACCAGCAAATAGATAATCAGAAAATACTTTTGCCCTGCAAAAAGCTTGTCCATTTGGAAATCCGGTTCTGTTATTCCGGCATATAAAAATGGCGCTAATAGCCCGCCCGCAACTCCCATTAAGGCCAATGGCTGGGAATTTCTTTTAAACGCCAGCCCCACAGATATCAAGCTGACTAACAACAACAAACCTACGGCCAGCCAAACATCCACTGTCCCACGCGCAAGTTCCGCCAGTAAAGATGAATAAAGAAGGGCTATTCCTCCTCCACTCAGTGCATGTGCATAGATCGGGTAACGAGACCAGAGCAGCTCACCAAGCACCAATAAACCAACGCCTGAAATCACTCCTGCAAGGACAAGTACTTCTTGGGTAAGCATATTTTCATCTAAGGCCAACTTCATTAAGAAACTTATGCCGAAGAAAATTGCAACTACACCAATTCTGACCAACCAATTGCTGCCGAAAAGGTTTTCCAGACGATTCAATTTAAGGCGCGACTGCAAAGGAATATTTTGGGATGTGCCATTACCGTTATTTCCTGATGACAAATCCCGATCTGCAACTGTGTCATTTTGCAGAATTTCGGGAACGGCCCCAACTGGGACATCAGCCAGTTGCTCGGATTCAACACTCGCAACAAATCGTTCAGAAAGGCGAATCCCGCAATAAATGCAAAAAGAGTTAGTGTTGATATTCCGCCTGCTACATTGCGGACAAATTATGTGCTGCACCAAGACCCCGTCTCATTTTTCCAAGGTAGAACCAATCTAGGATTCTATTGATTGGAATCTACGCCCATATTTATTATCACCTTGATCACTTGGACGTGTTGCCCAATACAGAAGAAGCAAAACAGGGATGAACAAGAGCCAGAAGAAGAGCAATGCAAATAGTATCCACCAGCCAGTCTTGTTGATGTCATGTAGGCGGCGGACTCCGATTGCAATGTTTGGAATGAGTAAAACCAATCCAACAAATGGAATCAAGCCTGCAATAAATGAGAACAAAATCCACCACCAGTATTCTGACCTACTGGAACGACCGGAAAAGTCAAAATATCTTTGGAATCCTAAAGCTATTCCTCCAGCAAGACTAACCATCGATGTGAATCCTCCTGAGAAAAACGCCAACAAAGTAACTACAGTGATTTATTCTAACCTTTGCACCTTTCGGTGACACAACATACTGATCTGCCCTCAAAAAGTAGTCCAGAGTAAATGTTAGAAACTCTGGTTTCAAAGAGGGTAGAGATGCCGAAAAAAAGACACAGTACTGAGCAAATCTTACGCAAGCTCCGAGAAACTGAAAAGACGAACGTATGGAGTAGCCGTACGCTCCGCTAGATCTGCGAAATACCTATGTGGTAATCGAAGCCTAAGAACACTCCAGTCGGCACTATCACCCTCTACTTGCCACCATTCGCTTTCCACGCCCTAAACCGCTCTTTCGTCTCGGCTGAAATCGGGTAGTACGTTCCTGGTGGCACCTGTTCATCATCAATGAGACCGATCACGAACTCCTCGGCCTCTTCCTGCTCCTCGATCCAGTCGATCACTTCCTCGGCTCGATCCGCCGGCACCACAACCACACCATCATCGTCACCAACAATCACATCGCCCGGCATAACCAGCACACCACCAACGTTAATTGGTTGACCTTCTTCGAACGATTCCAAAAACGGCAAATTACCCGCTGGCGATCGATTTTTAGCAAAGACTGCAAGATCGTATTCGTCAGAAATCATCTGCAAATCGCGAATAGCACCGTCGGTCACAATACCTTGCGCCTTGTTGTGCCACAGCTGACGAGTCTTCATATTGCCGAGAATGCACGAATACTCATCGAACGTATGAGCCTCAGCTACCAGAACATCGTTCAGCCCACACTTGCCCATCGCCAAGTACTCAGGCGATCCTCCGCCTTTACGGGTCTGCTTCAACAAATCTGGGCGTGCCGGAACAAACCGCAACGTCTGCGCCCTTCCCACCAGCGTTTTACCCGGCGTGTAAGCCTTAACACCCCGCATAAGACACAGCTGATAGTTCACTGAAGCAAACCACTCCTGACCATCGGGAGGAGTCAACCGCCACACTGCGCTATACGCGGTAGCGGAGGTCACTTTCCTGAATCGATCAAGAATTTCGTCTGATACGTAGGTAGGCATAAGCTGTACTGGTCCGGTTCACTGGATGAGTTTACGATTTACGGTTCGGAAGTATAAGCCTGAAAGAACGGCTAAGCCCTCACTAAGCAATCTGCATGCTACGATTTCTAGGTCACAAACAATTATTCAATTTCGTTTAAACCTCTCATGCCTCAACACATCGCAGCCAACGACCCACGCCTCACTTGGGCGGGCGTTATATCGACTGAAGTGTCCAACGAGTGGGTCATGCCATGGCGCATTCAGCACCAAGAACGAGAGCTATACGATAGCGAGCTAGCTCTTCGCGCAGCGATGGCCGCCGGCGTACGTGTAACGTTCCAGAGTGACACGACCACCATCGAAGGCACATGTAATTTGTTCGAAGAACGAGGTCAAATTGACCTAGTGGTCGATGACAAATTGGTGGCGTCGGTCAACCTTGCAAACCAGTCGGCGTTCCGATTCGAAAATCTTGCTTCCGGAACCAAAAACATCGAACTATGGCTTCCGCAGTTTGGTGAAACCCGACTCATTGGTTTCAGGATTGATGTTGAAGCGGAAATACTAGCAACGCCTAAGTCGACCGCTAAAAAGTGGATCACCTACGGAAGCTCGATTTCACAATGCAAAACCGCAGATTCACCAACCAAAACGTGGCCAGCAATCGTCGCTCGAACCCGTGGATATGATCTACGGTGTCTCGGTTTCGGCGGTCAGTGCCATCTCGATCCAATGATCGCCCGGGTGATCCGAGATAGCGAAGCCGACCTCATATCTATGTGCCTAGGCATCAACATATACGGCTCGGGATCGCTCAATCAGCGAACGTTCTACCCAAGCATATTGGGATTCGCTCAGATCGTGCGCGAAAAACACCCAACAACACCGATAGTCCTTATTTCACCAATCTACTCACCGGGAAGAGAAACCGAACTCAACGACGTTGGTTTCTCGCTTAGGCACATGCGAGACGAAGTAAAACGTGCATATGAGACCTTGAAAGCGCACGGCGACGAAAACATAATCTACGTAAACGGCCTCGACGTTTTCGGCTCCGACAAGGCCCATCTACTGCCGGACGACCTCCACCCCAACAACGAAGGCTACGAAATCATGGCAAGCAACCTACTAGGGCTGCTCCCAAGGATCTAACAACAACGTCGCTGCACTAAAAGAAACCCGTCAGCGCCGGTCAGTCGTGCGGATGATCAATGTTGTTGATGCTGTGCCAAATGCGCCATTGCTTCATCCCATAGGGTTTGTACAAGTTCAAGTACTTCCGCACATCACCACAGTACCACCGCCCATCTTCGGGGCAATTCCGTGGTTAAAAACACCACACACATACACAATCGATTCGAACACTTCGCCCAAGAAACCACTCACAAAAATACGGACTAGTCGCCCGCTGAAGCACTACCGTCAGTCGGATGCGGCGTCTGATCTCGACCCTGAGCATCGCCCAGCATAGTTCGTCTAAACGTGCGGTCCATCTGTGAATGGATCTTCATCGCCAAAGTAGCTGTCGCGGCAACACTTAGCGCCATCACAAGTGCAGAAACTGGCGACGTCAAATCGGCGATGGACATCATCTGCAACAACTGCATTACAAGCCATACACCTATGACCATCATAAGAATGCTCACAGATCCCACGCTGATAGCCTCAGCCGCGCTCAACCGATTCGTCATATTGAAACGAATACACGCCCGGCGTGCAAAAACAGTGCCGAGATCCGACAACAAGCGCCAAATTACTATTGCCGCAGGCACGGCGAGCGTAACAACAGCAGCAATCACAGCTGCACTGACCAAGTCTTCAGAAATACCAATATCTACAGCCAAACTCGTTCCCGCGTTCGATATCAACATTCCAGCAACTATTACCAGCCCAATGATTCCGAAACTCACAGCGGCCGATCGCACACCCCGAACGAAATTATGCGGGGCAGGTTTTGCGGGAGCCATCGAGCGACGAGCAGTCGCTATCTTCGATGAAAATGACGATGCCTCGGTCTTTACTCTGGAAGGCATCAATCGACCAACTAACGATCCGATTACGCGATGTGAATTGAACACCAGCGGATACAAAAACGATGACATCACTGTGCTGATCGTGACGACCGGATATAGCTGCGATCCAATGGCGGCATGCTCACTACCCGATCGAGCAATCGCCAGAGAAAATTCCCCCAACTGCGGCATCCCCGTGCCCACTCGCAAGGCAGTGTCGCCATCATGACCCGTCAGGAATGTTCCGACCGTTGCAGCCAAGACTTTACCGACTAACAGCACTCCAGTGACGATCAGTGCTGTGCCGAAGTATTCAGGTACGTCAGCCATGTTCACAAGCATGCCGATCGAAACGAAAAATAATGCGGCGAACACGTCCCGAACAGGCGAAATGAGTCGAGCGATCTGCTCTCGATGTCGAGTATCACCAAGTACGGTCCCAATTAGAAACGCCCCGGCTCCAGCCGACAAGCCCATCTCACGGGCAAGAAGACCCACTCCGAAACACATTCCCAAACTACCGATCAACAGCGTTTCACGAGATTTCAAATAGTCCAATAAATCCATCAGCCGAGGAGCAAGAAGCGTCCCGAACACCAAAGCTCCAACTGCAAATACGGCCATCTTGATTACGATAGGCCAAACCTGAACAGCTCCACTTGATTCTTGGTTCGCGTAGCCCGAGAAAACCGCGAGAAGAACTACAGCGACGAAGTCTTCGACCACAAGAATTCCAACTATCAACTGCCCACGCAGCGACATCAACTGTCCGTTTGCTCTGAGCATCTGAACCAACACTGCCGAACTAGAAAAGGCCAACGCAGCACCGAGATAAACCGATGTTGTAGACGTCCATCCAAGCGCTCTACCCAAGTAATACCCAAGTGAAATCATCGCCGCTATCTCGACGGCGCCTATGAGCACTACTCGAAATCCGATTTTACGAATTCGCTCCCAGCCGAACTCCACTCCGATAGCGAACAGCAATACGACAAGCCCAACTTCGGCGACCAGTGAAACGGTCTCGGTATCAGATACAAATCTCCCTCCAAGTGCGAACGGACCAACGAGCATGCCCGCGAGGAGATAGCCGAGTATCGGTGGCTGCCGAATCAAACGGAAAAGTATCAAGGCCGCTGCTGCTGCGACCATGATTAACGCGAAATCTCTTACAAAGTCTCCTGAATGCACATCTTCATAGTAGAAAAACACCTTAGAAATTTCGACAATCCTGAGAACAGGATTTCAAGAGTTATGCAATCTCAACAAGGACAATGCCGTGAAGAAGTTGTTAATACGTATTCAATCAACATCTTTAACCCAACGTTTCACACGACAAATAGTGAGTTAACTACAAATCAAAATTGTCGCCCAAAATTGCCCGATTTTCGCCAATTACTCCAAGTCAATCGTTATGATTCGACACATAACTTTTCTCGAAATATCCCGCTAGGAGATCAACCATGAAGGTTTTAGTAACAGGCTCATCAGGACTAATCGGATCAATGCTGGTCAACGCCCTATCAGATATTTTTGAGATTTCCGCTCTTGACGCACGAAAATTAGAGCACGCACCTGATGTACCAACCCTAATTGCCGACGGCTCGGACTACGACACCATGTCGAAAGCCTTTGCCGGTGTCGACGCGGTGATTCACCTTGCAGCCAACGCCCCTGTCGAAACGCCTTGGCCAGATGTTCTGAAGAACAACATTTCAGCTACCCACAACGTGTACGAAGCCGCTCGACAAAACGGGGTGAAACGAGTGGTGTTCGCCAGTTCAAATCATGCTGTTGGTAATTTTGAAATGGACAAGCCCTACAGCAAAATACGAGTTGGTGACTACGAAGGGCTCACTCCTGGTGGTTTCAAGATGATCGATCACAATGTGCCAGTCCGACCCGACTCCGATTACGGTGTAAGCAAAGTGTTTGGAGAGGCAACAGGTCGCTATTACCACGAGCACTTCGGACTTGAAGTCGCCTGCTTACGAATTGGCACAGTTAACCCGCAGAACAGTCCAAAAGGGCCCCAAGCTCGTCCCGAAGGTTCAGTTAGAACGCTGGCGACTTGGCTGAGTCACCGTGATCTGGCCCAACTGGTCACACAATGCATCACTCAACCATTAGGGTTCGAGATTTTCTACGGAGTTTCCAACAACACTTGGCGTTTCTGGGATACCGACCACGCCAAGAAAACAGTCGGATACGCACCGCTAGATAACGGCGAAGATTACCGATAGAACGACTTTTAGGCACCTCTCGACGATAAGGGACTAGAGATTAAGAATTGCTCTAGTCCTGATTGTCGGATTTCGGCTCTTTGTCCCTGCCATCAATAATCGGACCATCTGTGTTTACGCGAGGATTTGGTCGATTCTCGCCCTTGCCGTCAATTCGTGGACCGTCAGTATTCACGCGACGTCGTGCGTCACGTTCTCCACCACCGTCACGCCTTGGCCCGCGAGAATCGCCGCCTCGGCCGTCACGTCTTGGTCCGCTTGAGTAACCGCCACGATCATCACGACGTGGGCCACGAGAATCACCACCGCGATCGTCACGCCTTGGGCCGCTTGAGTAACCACCACGATCATCACGACGTGGACCACGAGAATCGCCGCCTCGGTCGTCACGTCTTGGACCGCTTGAGTAACCACCACCGCAGTCGTCACGACGTGAGCCGTGCGAATCGATGCCTCGCTCGTCTAGATCATCACGTCTTGGTGCTCGAAATTCTCGTCCACGATCGTCGGTACGTGAACCACGCCACTCATTGCCGTGTTCACCCCGTGAGTCGTCTATTCGATCATCGCGACCTGAGCCACGCTGTTCGTCATCATCTCCGCCGCGGTCTCTTGGTTTTCCAGGTCGACCACCGTCATTCGGAATCTCGCTACGGTAACGTCCGGTCGGTGACCTTCGATTGCCGAAGTTTGAATCAGCCGACTCGCCACGATCGACAATTCGGCTCCTCGAAGTCGTAGTGCGATGGTCTGAACGTTCTTCGCTGTCGTCATCGTTACTTGGTGGGCGACGACGTGCCTGAGCCAATTCTTCGAGTCGTTCTAGCCCAACCTCTGTACCCATCGTTCGCCCGATGCCCGTATATCGAGCAGCACCCTGGTTCACCAGCTGAGCCATCTTCGCCCGTGCAGTCGCCGGATCAATGTTCCGGAACCAACGAGCGATCATGAGATAACACAACTCCAACGGAGTCAGGCTCTCTTCGGTACCAACCAGTACATACAGCACACGGTCGCCCGCGCTCTTCAACTCTCTGAAAGCAGGAGCCGACGGAATCATTCCCGTCAGATCCCAAGCTTCGAGAATCCACTCTTTTTCCTCATCCGACAACCGGTTCCAAGCGCGCAGGCGCTTCGTCTCAAGGTCGAGTGATTGACCGGGTTGATGAGGGACTGAGGTTAAATCTATATTGTGAACAATTTCGGGCATCGTTCAATGATGAACGCGATATTCACCCACAACAAGCACAAATTGTTAAAGCGACCAACGCCTCCCCCCCGGATCGAGGAAGCTAGAGGGGGGGGCTGCGCTCTGGAGCCGAGTCATCCGATGACGACGAGCGCGACTAACGCAAATGCGACTCATGACCAAGTCACGCTAGTCACGCCCGGAGCAATAACCTAACTGCTACCATCTCGACCGTGACCACTTCAAATATCCAGTTCGCACTCGCCGCCGACATTGGCGGAACAAACATCCGGGCCGCCCTCATCGACTCCGAAGGTCGAATGACAGGCCGCGGATCGATCAACACAGAACCCGAAAGAGGAATCGAGGATGCCAGCGATCGTCTGGCCAAACTCCTCAAAGCCGCTCTCGCTACTGCACCAACCGGAGCTGAAATCGTCGGCGTAGGAGTTTCGACAGCAGGCCCAATTCGCCCCGCCACCGGAACCTATAATCACCCACCGAATTTACCCGGATGGCACGATAAAACGATGAAACCCCGGCTTGCTGACACGATGTCGCTACCTGTTTGGGTTGGGCACGACGCAACACTCGCAGCCCTCGCTGAAACACGATTCGGCGATCATGTCGGTGCAGAAAATCTTGTTTACGTAACCATCAGTACCGGCGTAGGTGGCGGAATTATCGCTAACAGCGAAATGGTAACCGGATCATCCGGAGGAGCCGGTGAAGTCGGCCACCTCTCAGTTAGAACCGGAGCCTACAAATGCAACGTCGGCTGCGACGGCTGCTTCGAGGGCAACGCTTCAGGACCCGCCATCGCCCGCACCGCCCGAGATCGCTGGACCGGAAAAGGCACACTTGCCGATCTTGCCGATGGCGACCCTCAAAACATCACTTCAAGAATGGTCTTCGATGCCGCCGACGATGGCGATCCAGTGGCAAAAAAAGTGGTCGATCTAACAATTGAAAACGTAGCTATTGGACTCGGATCGCTGCTCAACGTATTCAATCCCGAAGCCCTAGTAATTGGCGGCGGCGTGGTTCAAGGCCTACAACGACACTGGGATCGCCTTCAAGAGTCTGTCATCGACCACTCGCTACCCGGCTACGGCGGATCAATCCCGCTAACCGCAACCCGACTAGGCGACGACGTCAGCCTCCTAGGCGCAGCCCAACTAGCCTTCCGCCAAGCCCGCCGACAGTAATAGTTCGCACACGAACTCCAATCGGCGTAATCCAGTACTTGATTCAACATCACCAACTGCTAAGAAGTGCGTACCACCAACCTCTAAACCGATCAAGGAACTCACTCAAATATGAAAATCACCAACGTCCGAGCCTACGTGGTCGAACCCTTCACCTGGGAATGGGCTGGAATCACCAGACCACTTCGCTGGATGTTCCTGCGAATCGACACCGATGAAGGAATCACCGGCTGGGGCGAGGGAAGTTCGTTCCCACACCACGGTTCCGAAATGGTCGGACTGGGTGCACTTGCAGCCAAAGAATTGCTGATCGGCGAAGACCCTACAAACATTGAAGTTATCTGGCAAAAAATGTTCCGACGTCACACCTCCGTTGGCGCACGGGGCATCACCTCGGCCGTAGTAAGCGCTGTGGATATCTCACTCTGGGACATCATAGGAAAAGCTGCTGGAAAGCCCGTCTACGAACTGCTCGGCGGCAAAATGCGTGACGACGTAGACATGTATGCCAATGGTTGGTTCGACAATTGCGTGACTCCCGAGCAATACGCAAATGCTGCCCGAAACGTAGTCCTGCCCGCTGGGCACACCGCCCTAAAGTTCGATCCGTTCCCAGAACACGAAGATGGTTTTCTCTCTGGCGGACTAACCGAAGAAGGCACCGAAAAAGCCTCCAATATCGTCACCGCAGTTCGTGAAGTTGTCGGCCACAATCATGAAATATTGATCGACGCTCACGGTCGCTTTAACGTGCCTACAGCTGTTCGGCTCGGCAATCGATTATTCGAAGAATCCAACATCGGTTGGTTTGAAGAACCAGTACCCGCCGAAAGCAATGCAGCCTTAGAACTCGTTCGACCGCAGTTGAACGCACCAATCAGCGTTGGTGAACGATTATTCACCCGTTTCGACTTCGTAGAAATATTCGAAAAACGACTAACCGACTACGTCATGCCTGACATTTGTTTGGCCGGCGGCATCTCCGAAATGCGCAAGATCGCCAACATGGCCGAGGCATATCACCTGCCGTTTAGCCCACACAACGCCCAGGGAACTTTGCAGATCGTTTCTGGTGCGCAACTCTGCATGACGTTGCCGAACTTCTACCGACTTGAACACGCAATGACCCACATATCGGGCTATAACCGCTTCCTAACCGAACCGCTCAATTTCCACGACGGCAAACTGACGTTGTCCGACAAACCAGGACTCGGGGTAGAAATGGATGTCGACGAAATCGAACGATCATCCATAGAAATCAAGTGGCCGGAAAACCTAAACTGATCCTCCCCCTGATCGGGGGAGTTAGAGGGGGAGACCGCTACAAACGCACTGCGACTAACGCTAACGCCCTCTAAAATTTCTCTTCGTGATCCCACGGATCTTCCGGCGGCAAATCAATATCGAACGGATCCCCACGATCCAAACCCAACTCTTCCGCCTCGTCCGTGACACCCGTACCGAAATCATCAACCTCGCTCGGATCAGGTGCATTCGCCCAACCCTCAATCTCAGCAGGCTCATACCCCTCCGTATCAATACCCGGAAGCGTATCGGTCGCCCCAAACATCGAACGAGCCATGTCCTGAGTCACAACCTCATCGAGATCCTCTTCATCCTTCATCGTCTGCAAAGCCTGCTGTACAAGTTCCACAACACGCGGTTCAGTGCTAACCAACAACTGCTGAAGCTGTTCCCTCGCTGTCTCACCACCGATACGCTCAACAGCCGAAATAGCAGCCAATTGAACCGTCAAATCCTCATCATCAATCGCAGCCTGAAGCACACGTAAATGAGGCTCATCTCCAAGTTCTCCCATTGCCATTGTCGCCTCATAACGAATCGAAGCAACATCATGTTCAACATCAGGAATCACATGATCTATCCACTTTGGATCAGACGTTCGACCCATCGCAAAAAGACTGCTTTGTCGAGCGCCAATATCTCCTGAAGACCACGCAGTTTCGATATGAGCAGCAAGTCGATCATCAGTGAAAACCGACACCGCTTCCAGCACCTTCAACTTAACATCTTGAACTTCCCGCTCATCATCCAAAACGTTATATAAATTCTCTACCAACGAATCCTTGTATCTGGGGCCAAGTCTGCCGGTCTCGGCCAAAGCCGAGAGATAAGTCAGTGGAATCGCCGCACCCGCCCGGACTTCAACCACCGGATCGTTTTTCAACATGTTGAAAAGCGGATGAATCAGTGAGCGATCGTCGCTCTCCTCAAGTCCCTTCAACGAAGCAACCCTAACGGCGGAATCCAAGTGCTTCAAACCCTGCTTGTAGATAACCTCGAACTCGACGTCCGGTTGCTCTTCGCACAGTTCAACCATTCGCTCCACAATATCGAGAACTCGCTCGGGAGTCCATTCAAGCCACAGTTCACCGAACTCTTCAGCTTCGGGATTTGTCAGGCGTGACAGCTCAGGCAACGATGCGTAGTTAATCGGTGCATCGTCATCTTCGGGCAGTTTATTTAGAAATTCGTCGAGACCCATAGGTATTTCTAGCTTTACTCGTCTTTCGCAGCCACATCGACACCGAGGCACTTAAGCGCTGGCGATCGCATCGATCCGAATACCCATTCGGAAGAATCACCGACCTGTTCGATCTGAGAGAGCACGTTGTAAACATTGCCCGAGATCATCGTGTCCTTCACTCGACCAACAATTTCGCCGTTTTCAATCTTGTAGCCCAGTGAAACGTTCGCTCGAAAATCACCGCCAAGCTCGTTGCCCTGGCCAGCACCAAGAAGTTCCTCAACAAGCAAACCCTCTTTAATCGTGGAAATCATGTCCTCAAAATGAGTGTCGCCTGCGGAAATATCTATAACCGAAGAACTTGGCGAAGGGGTACTCGCCAAACTACGACCACCTGCACCCGTTGAATTCATTCCAAGTTGACCCGCCGTTTGCAGATCCAAAAGCGGACTTCCTGCGACGCCATTCTCGATAAGCCCAAGCTTGCGACTCGCAATACCTTCATCGTCAAAGGGTCGGCTACCGCTTGCGCCATTGATTAGCGGATTGTCGTAGATAGAAATTCGCTCGTCGACGATCTTCTCGCCCCAACGATCGCCAAGTGGCGACGAACCATTAGCAACGTTCTTACCACTAAATCCTGACAGCAACGGATTAAGCAATGTTGCTCCAACTCCACGTGGCGTGAAAACGACCGGCATATCGCCGGTACTCGACGTAGTAATCGCTGTTTCCTTCGACCACCTCAACGACCGACGCACGGTCTGCAGCAATCGATCAAGTTCAGCCTCGCCAAACAGATGACTCGACCCGTAACCGGCCCACACGTTTAACATATCGGTACCGCGAATCAATTGAGCGCCGAGCGAGCAGTAGTAGCTCGTCTGCTCGTACGTTTCGTCGATGCCAGCCGAGTTCATTATCCGACCTCGACCCGTCGACCAGCCAATTCGGGCGTCACACAGTAGCTCAGGCCATTCGTCCATCAACCTCGCAATCAAGCTCTCGCCCGTGTCAATCATCGACTGTTGTGAAACCTGAGGAACCGCCGGATCGACAATGTCGACACTCGGGTACTCAGAAGTCGCAGGGAAGCTAAATGAAGCCTCCGATCCAAAAGGTGCAAGAGTTGACGCTCTATCAACAAGCTCGCTCTCACGAGCAGCGTCGGTAGTCGAAGTAAAGCCGATTCTGCCGTTATCGATCACCCGCAACGCAACACCCGAAGTGTCACGGCGCATGATTTCCTTCAGTTTGCCCGACTCAAATGAAACTGGATGGCTTTCCATTTCAATCCGGTAAACCTCGGCCTCATCGAACTTGTCTGCTGCTGCGTTTAATAGCGATTCGCTCAAATTATTTTCTCTTGGGATAAGTAATTACAAATTGTCGACAAAACGCATTTACGCCCCTGAAATGAGGCATTTTTGGATACGAATGTGCGGACTACCGTTCGAAACGGGAAGAGGAGACTGTCCACCCTTGCCGCAACCACCACCTTGGTTCATATCGAGATCGTCCCCAACACCATCAAGATTCTCTAGAGTTTCGAACAGGTTGCCGGTGAGCATTACTGGTCGAACCGCCTCTTGAATCTCACCATTGCGGATCATGTACGCCTCGCCCGACGAGAAAGTGAACATCTCGTGCTGCGTCATCCCGCCGTACCAATTGCGCACATAAACACCATCATCAACGCCCGCAAGCAAATCAGCCAGAGTTGCCTCACCAGGTTCGATGATCGTGTTTGTCATCCGAACGATCGGAGGGAAGTTGTAACCAATGGCACGAGCATTACCCGTTGGTTTTTCACCAAGCTTGGCCGCAGTCTCTCGAGAATGCAATCGACCAACCAGTTCACCCTCTCTAACAAGTGCTGTACGAGTCGCAGGCGTGCCTTCATCGTCGTACTTGAAACTGCCACGAAGTGCAGGAATATCAGCGCCGTCTGTGAAGTTCAGGTGCTTACCACCAAACTTCCGACCCATATACATTATTTCTTTGAGCTTCTCGTTCTCGTAAACGTTGTCACCCTCAGAAAGATGACCGAACGCCTCGTGAACAAACACTCCAGCAAGAACGGGATCGAGAACGACAGTTCGTTCACCACCTTCAAGTGACTTCGCATCCAATAGAGCAACCGCTCTCTTAGCAGCGTCAATCACCTTATCGTCGAGATCACGAATCAATCCGTAATCGCCCTGTGAACCAAGACTGAATCCCGCCTGTTGCACATCACCACCACTTCGAGCCTGTGCTGAAATCCTCGATATGACATGAATCTGCTGCTGCTCGATGTACGATCCATCCGAGCTACCGAAGAATGTCTTACGAGACGTATCACCGTAGATGATATCGGCGCTGTTAATCCCGTCGACCGACCACACCAAGTCGTTGTAGTGGTCCATTTGCCGTTTCTTCTCATCGAGAGAAATTTCAGTAGGGTCCTCAACGATGTACGCCGGAACAACATCAACGTGCGGCTCGACCTCTCCAAGCTCGGTCTTCGTTCTGCCAACAGCCTTCGACTGCGCAACTGCGTCGGCAACCTTCTTGCTCAGCTCATCCAAACTGTTGAAGCTGGCAAAACCCCAGCCGCCTTTGTAGACAGCCCTAACATTTCCGCCAAGACCACTTGTCTGAGCAATAGTATCGAGTGATTTACCTCGGTAAGTCAGGCGAGAGTTGTCTGTCTCTTCGATTCGTATTTCGCAGTAATCGGCACCATGGCCGTTCAGAGCGTTCTCAATAATGTCGCGGTATTTCACGAATTCGCCGAGCCTCTTCAAATGGTGGTTGATCGAACTGCAAATGCTAAACGCAACTGGCGTTATCAGGGGAATTAGGTTTCAGAACGACAATAATAACAATCGAACTCGCAAAGTCGTACCTCCTCACAGCGTTCGCAATTACATTCCCACCCGTTCGCAGAGATAATCGTTAGTGATGTCGAATAAATCACGCCAACATGCCGAATATCAGTCAGCCGTTTCGAAGCTATTGTCGCTCGCCGACTTCGAGAGAAAATCTCGCGCCAACGACCCGCCCGATTTCCATCTCCAACGTATCGAACGCCTGCTTTCGTATTTGGATAACCCACACCACGGTCAAAAATACGTCCACGTCGCTGGAAGCAAAGGCAAAGGCAGCACATCGGCGATGATCGCATGGGCGCTCGCCGCCAACGGATACAAAACCGGACTTTTCACATCACCTTCAATTCACAGAATCACCGAACGAATCCGAGTGAATGGTGAACCGATCTCTGAATCCGACTTTGCCGACCTTGTAAACGACCTATGGCAAGCCGTAGAAAAAGTT
>CAJQSP010000073.1 GCA_905614375.1 uncultured Dehalococcoidales bacterium
AAAGATTGTCTAAATTCATCCACTGAGGAAAGTTTCAGCAAACGATAAGCAGCGATGGTCGTAACTTCTTCGAGTTTTTCGCTAGCCTGTCAGATCCAGCTATATAAGAATCCTCCTACAATTCTGGTAATTTCACTGAATGAAGTGTTCAAAGAGAGCTTGAGAATGGCATCGCAGTTTTAAGTCAGTTGAGCACTAGGTGATCAGAGTTGGATATTATGGCGCCTTTCGACTATTCAGGAGATATCACAACCTAAATGATTACCGCATACAGCTTCGGGGCGAGCACAGCTGCAGGCTCGAAAGATGACGAGGGCGGATTCGTGGCTAGGTTAGATCGCTTTCTACGCGACACCGACGCCGGTATTGCGATCAATCATGGTATCGGCGGTGATACGACCGACATGATGATAAATCGACTACCCGAAGTGATTGATGACATGAAGGATCGTCCTAATCCCCTCGCGCTAGTAACTCTCGGTATCAACGACGTACCGCGAATCGTCGACGAGAAGCCTGAAATCAGAGTTCCGCTCAATCGTCACGCCGAATCTCTAGACCAAATTCTCGCAGCAACTGCCGGAATCGGTGATGTGATCTACCTCAGTCAGTACCCTGTCGATTATGTCGCCCGCAGTCTTAATCCTGATACCACCCGCAGTTACGTCACTCAGGGTGAAGATATCGCACGTGCGGCTGGTGTGGACGTAATCGATATTTTTGAGATGAGTACCCCTAATATGTTCGACAAATTCATCTTCGAAGATGGCCTGCACTTCAATAACCGTGGGCACTTGTACATTTGCAATCAGATCATCAAGTTCCTGAACAGAAGTTAATAGACCGTGTTCAGATACGCGACCGAACGTTCTGACCCTTTTTTCCATCGACCACCGTACTCTCCAGTAAAGCTATAGTCTGTCATCGCAATATCACTAATTGAAGAAAGCACCCCATGCCCACGGTATCTCATAGCCCATTGGATCCAGAAAATCCAGACATCCTTTACGGCTCGACCAGTTCCTTATGGGACGCCCGTCACTCGATCGAGTGGGGTATCAAGCGAATTGCGGCTCTAGGTCTCCAAGGAATTGAGCCATATGCGAAGCAAATAGAGGATCACCGTGCCAATCCGCTCGCTCTCAAAAAGAAGTTCGACGACTCGGGCTTAACGTTAATCGACGTCTCGAACGGTGCAAAAGGGCAGTCGACAAATTTCATCGACCCAAAAGAAACTCCAAAAACGATTGCCGACCACGTAGCATTCGCTCGTGATTTCCTTCAGCCAGTCGGCAGCGATATGTTCAAGTGCAACATGGGTGCACGCCCAGAGGGTGGCACTTCCGACGACGAATTAAATAGAATCGCCGACACGTTGAATGAAATCGGACGCCAAACAATCGAGATGGGTGTTCGCCTCGCACCGCACCCTCACATATGGGGTCCGATTGAGCGCGAGCACGAGGTTCGAGCCATGCTCGACCTAACCGACCCAAACTACGTGTGGATGACGCCTGACACTGGTCACCTCAGTCTGGGCGGCATGGACGCTGTCCAGGTCATGAGCGAATATCTCCCCAGAATCGCCGAAGTGCATTTGAAGGACACATTCACAAAGTACCGAGGGAACACGGCGACTCCTACTCGAGAACAGCACGCCAAAGCCAGTGTTTACCACAACATGGGCGGCGGAGGTGTGGACTTCCCTGCCGTGATGAAACTACTGAGAGATCAACACTACAAAGGATGGGTCGTGTTCGATATGGACGGTCCACGAGAAGGTGACGATGGCTTCGACGCCCTCGGAGGAAACCTAGACCTCGCCGTCGATGATTACCTTGCCCACAACGTCAACTACCTACGAGTCATCCTCGGAGTAAACCTACCGCCGTTCGACTAGACTCAACTCAACTCAACAGATTTTTCGCAAGCTTCCAGGCCAGATCTGCCCAGTCTGGGAGATCAAGTAGAAGGAATATCTTCACCGAAATATGATCGACTCTAATGACCGAATTATCAGATTAAATACAGAGGCTAATCATGTATTTAAGCCGGCTACGTTTTGTGGAGAGCGCTGAGTTCTGACAGAACCAGATGGTTCTACCAGATTACGGTTACTAACTGAAAGGGTAAAGCGTGCCTGCTAAACCTATTTGGCAGGTGTGTATATCACTGACGAAGCCTTAGTCATCGCAGCAATCCATTCGTCGCCACTCAGCAATGGTGTAGTTTTAGCTGATCGGATCGCACCACCTGCCGCAATTGCAATGGCAATGGCGGCCATTGTTCCGTTGTCATCCGCATCTATGATGACAGCAATGTCGTAATCCCCAAATGAAAAACCTCCACCGAGTATTTTAGCTCCGACAGATTTTTCTATCGTCGCTCCGACTTGTGCAAGGCGGTCTACTGGGTTCTGCATCTGAGTGGTGAGCGAGTCCGCCGTGTATGTGGCTTGATATAAGTACTGTGTCATTAGTTGCCCCTTTCTTGAGACTTTATTTCAAACAAATGCATTTACGATAGCCGGATCAGATTATCTTGAGCGCTCATTCATTGGCACTCATTAACTTAGCCAAGTGGTATATTACTCAACGTACGGTTAAGTAGAGTTCTGCTGTAAATTACAATATATTCCGCAAGAAATGCATTCTGTTGGATATATACAATGCCTTTAGGTTTAAGAAAAATCATGTTTTTCAAACGTCTGTTACCCGCAATAATATTTTCAATTTTGCTTAGTGCTTGTGGCCTTGTAGACACCGAAGCAGCCGGTGAGGCAATTGCCCTTAAAGAACAGGTATTACGAATACAGTCGGAACAATTGGATCCACTACTCGACCAATTGTCTGATTTTCAATCTGAAATCGAACCGTTGGAACAGGAAATCGATGATTTAGAACAACAACGGGATGAATTGGTTGACCAAGGTCGTAATCTTGCAGATGAATTCGAGCGTGAAATGCAAGATAAATTTGAGATGGTCTACCAAGATGAGGATCAAGCAAGACGAATATTTGAGAAAGAGATCGATGACCAGTTCGATGAGATCGATGACCAGTACAAGGATCTCGATGACCAGTTCAGGGAGATCGAGGACCAGTTCAAGGAGATCGAGGACCAGTTCAAGGGTTTCGAGGACCAGTACGAGGGTCTCGAGAAGGAGAGACGAGACTTAGAGAGAGAATTTCAAGACAAGTGGGCGGATGTTGAAGTTCAAATGAAAGTGCTATTTGATGAGGCAGAGAAAGAGGTTGATGCCAAACGTGCTGAACTTGAATCAACCAACAATAATCTTGATCAACCCGACGTCGGTTCTACCCCCGAAATGGATGCATTGGAAGAACAGATGGCTCAGTTGCGATCTGCGGAAAATTCCCTCAACAATATGAGGATGGAAATCCAGCTGAAATCTATGGATATTGAAGAGCGAAGTTTTGATATTGAAGATCAAATAAATCCGCTTTATGAACAAAGAGACGATCTTCACAAACAGCAGCAAACTGTTTGGGAAGCCGAATCAGCGATAGATTATAATTTTCTTAGAAATGCAGCTTATGACAAAATCAGGAGTATCCAAGAGGATCTCCAAGCTGCTTGGGAATCAGAAGAAGACGCTAAAGAAGTCGATTGGGTTCAACGGGAAGAAAGGCGTAGAGCAGCTGAGAACCAACATTCAGCAACACTACAGTCTATAAACGAGGAACGATCTGCGGCTTATGCCCAATCTGAGCAAAGTGACATCGGCGCAGCCGCTGAAAAGGGCATTTCGTCTCTCTCCGACGATTATGCTAAATCTAGAGAAAAATACCAGAACCTCATTGTTGATGCTGATGCAAAAATCTCCGAATTGGGTGGAGGGTCTGAGTCGGGTCAAGAAAGTTCTAATGAACTTCGGGCTAAATTAGAATCAACTCGGTTGCAATACCAAGAATCTAATGACCTCCTTGGCACTCTAGATTCAAAAATTAGAGGAGGCGAAGAGTCAAACCCTGAATTTGCAACAGCAAAACAGGCGAGTAACGATGCAGCCATAACTCTTCAGTCGGCTCAGGAAACGCTGGTAAACACCCCTGCGGAAATAGAGGGTCCTGTGGATCCTGAAAATCCAGGAGCCGACCCTGTGATGATAGTTCATCCGGATTACTTGACAGCACAAACTGCTGTTGAAGATGCTCAACTGGCAGTAACAGCAGCTGATACAAAACTGGCAGAAACTCCAGAAATTTTAATCACCGAGGATAAGCCTAATCCAGCTTATGATGCGGCTAAGAGCCAAACATCGCAGCTGCAGCAGACCGTTAGGTCACTAGAACAACAAATGTCGAATGCTCCAGCAGCAGAAGCACCAGCGGCGGTAAATCCTGAACTGACAGCTGCGTACGCTGACAAGACTGAATATGAATCGATACTGAAAGATCTCGAAAGTCAATATGCAGTAGATTCTCAAGCGCTCGGCGATAAAGTGAGTGCAGGTGGAGAATCTGTCAATGTTTCGAATGTCGAATCAGACCTTGAAGCAAAAGTTCAACAGGCAGACCAGATACTTCGAGATCAATTAGCTTTAATTGATTCTGAACAACTCGGATCCGGTGACAAATCCGGAATGATCAATGAACTTGAATTCCAGATTAAGAATTTAGAAAAACAGGCACGTGCACTGGAAAAAGAAGAACAAATATACCATCGAACACGTGAGGCGAATGCTAAAGAGATACGTGCGCAAATTCGATCTCTCGAAGACGAACAGATTGATCCGTTGAGGGACGCAAAAAAAGAAATTGATCGAGAACGTAGGCCGCTGCGCAAGCAACAAATGGTTATCGATCGAGAGCAAATGACAATTCAAAATCAGTGGCAACCGCTTGAAGAACAACGACAACCGCTTCAAGAAGCTCGTCAGGAAATGCAAGAAGCTGCACGGAAAGAATTTGAGCAATTGCGGCAAGAGGCAAGGCAAGAATTTGAGGGTTGGCAGCGAAATCGCTTTGACGAGGCTGAAAAGCAAGCCAACCAAGAACGCGAAGATGTGCAAAATGAAATGAGAATGGTTCAGCGTGAAATCGAAGATCGGATGTACGCGCTAGACGACGAGCGAGGTAAATTGGAAGACGAGCGAGGTAAATGGGAAGACGAGCAAGGTAAATTGGACGACGAGCGACGTAAATTGGAAGACGAGCGACGTAAAGTGGAAGACGAGGCAGAAAACGTGGAAGACGCTTTCTATAACGAACGTGATTCACGTATAACCGAGCTTCAAGGGATGCAAGACAGCCTGCGGGAAGAAAGAATGCTCCCATTAGAAATAGAGGCACAAGCAATAGACGATCAGATTGCCGTAAAGTGGGAAGCCCTTGATGTACTTTATGCCGGACAGGGTGGATTGAAAGATCAGATATCGGAACTTGAAATAACTGTTAGAGATCTCGATCGCCAAGCTGAGTTTGGAGTCCTAAACGTTATTTCAGGTGCACTAACTGCTGCCGAAGAAATGGAGAAGTCCGGTGGAAGTTCCGCAGCTTTCGAAAGCCTGCTTCCTGAGATTGGACTTCCTCAGATTGGATCTGGAGATTAGTTTCTAAAATATACGGCGGTGCTACACCGCCGCAACTACCTAACTCCCTTGCGAGTCTGTAACGCTTTTTGTATCAATGCTCTAAGTCTTTGACTGCCTAGAACTTTGAATCCTTAGCTCATTACAGTTCTATTTGCAGGGGAGTTGGTTTTTAAATTTGAGGTCCTACACCGGGCCACTTGATTACTAATTCGAGTACGTCAGTCGGTTAAGCACCGCATTAGACGAGTTTCCAAATTATCTAAGGATCCGCTCAACTGGAGGCGATCATGTTCCGGCGGAAGTTTGAAGGAAGTTCTTCACCGAAAGATGTTCGACTCTAATGACCGAATTGTCAGCTTAAATACAGGTGTTGATGATTATTTAGGTCGTCTGGATTTTGTGGTCAGCGCTGAGTACTGACTGGACTCTTGTGCCCTATCTGAATTGCAAGCCCAAGTCACTTGAACAAAAGCTATATTGATCTCAATAAATTTAGACTGAAAATTGTCTTCAGATGACCAGAAGGATTCACTATGAAAAATGCTTGGGCTGTGAGATACGCAACAGACGAAGTTCTTGAGACGTCCGTCCAGCTTGGTGTTAAGAACATTATTTTTTATAGTGGTCCGGGTGAAGACGTGCTTCCAGGCACAGATCAACCGCACAACAAAGACCGAAACTCCTACGAGGACTACCTACATTTCAAGAAACGAACAGACTCATATGGATTGAAGTTGGTCGCTTGCGAGAACAGTTTTATTTCAAATCCTAAATTCCATGACATCGCATTCGGAGGTCCTAAACGTGACCAATTGATCGAATTGTTAGCGGATGAAATTACTGACATGGGCCGAGCAGGAATACCAATTTTTGCGTATCACTGGATGCCTATGGACGTCTGGAGATCACATAATGTTGTCATTAGAGGTGGAACTAGCGTTACGGCGTGGGACAGTAATTCAACAGGGCAAGAGCGTATTTCGTCGCCT
>CAJQSP010000074.1 GCA_905614375.1 uncultured Dehalococcoidales bacterium
GATCGACGTTGACCCGCTTGGTGTCCTTGCGAGCGTAGTCGAACCTGACTTGACCATCCACGAGTGCGTAGATGGTGTGGTCACGGCCGATGCCAACATTGCTACCGGTGTGAAATTTCGTTCCGCGTTGTCGAACAATGATCGACCCTGCTGAAACCGCTTCACCTGCGAATGCCTTGACGCCCAGGCGTTTGCCTGCACTATCGCGACCGTTGCGGGACGTCCCGCCACCTTTTTTATGTGCCATTTAGATGTTCCAGTACTCTGCAAAGATGCAGGAATGAACTATTTAGCCGAGATCGACTTGATCTTCACCGATGTAAACTGCTGTCGGTGACCACGTTTTACACGCTGTCGAGTCTTATTCTTGTATCGGAGTGAAATCACCTTGTCGGCTTTGCCGTGCTCGGAGATCTCGCCGATAACCGTTGCTCCCTCAACTGATGGGGCTCCAATAGAGAGCTTGCCATTGACCGAAGTCATAAGCACACGGTCAAAAGTGAAGTCGGATCCGACGTCACCTGGGATGGTTTCAACAGATACCGTATCGCCTTCGCGAACTCGGTACTGCTTTCCACCTGTATTTATAATTGCGTAATCTGTTGTCATTCGTATTTATCCGTTCGCTGCCCAACCTAACTATTCTAAGTACGAATGTTCCACAGGGTCAATTTCATTTTTGGTGGATTTCCACCCACATTCACATTGATATAGGCTTCACGGGCCTAAGAATCTAATTTTCGGTGCTTCCGATAGGAGTCTCGCAATGGCCCAAGATACCTCAATGCTCGACGGCACGATCGCCAGTCTCGACACCGCGGTTCGCAGTCTCGGGCTCGAAGATGACATGAGAGAAACGCTCGTCGTGCCATGGCGTGAGATTCAAGTTGGCCTGCCTGTACAGATGGACGATGGCAAAGTCAGAGTGTTCCGCGGCTATCGTTCACAGCACAATGCGGCACGTGGTCCATATAAAGGTGGAATCCGCTACCACCCGAACGCCGATTTGGACCACACCCGTGCGCTCGGCATGCTGATGACATGGAAGACAGCCCTTGCCGATGTGCCATTTGGGGGTGCCAAAGGTGGGGTTTCAGTAAATCCACGCGAGCTTTCGACGGGCGAACTAAATAGGCTAACCCGCCGCTACACGATGAGCATTCACCACGTAATCGGCGTTAACCGTGACATCCCAGCACCAGATCTAGGCACTTCGGCTCAGACGATGGCTTGGATCATGGATGCTTACGGATCGATTCATGGTCACACTCCCGGCATCGTCACAGGAAAGCCTATCGAGCTTGGCGGATCACTAGGCAGAGCGGAAGCGCCGGGTAGAGGAGCTGCGGTAGTAGGTTGCCGCGCAATTGTCGATTCTGGGTCGACACCAGATCAATGCACCGTAGCTGTTCAGGGCTTCGGGGCAGTGGGTGCGGCGGCAGCGCAAATCATGTTCGACAACGGTGCGAAGGTTATCGCCGTATCAGATGTCGATGGAGCAATCATCAATACTTCAGGTCTTGATATACCTGCGCTACTGCGAATTGTGCTCGATGGTGGCACGGTTTCGGATTACGCTGATGCGGATCCGCTCGACAATTCCGATCTGCTGACCCTCGATTGCGATGTGCTCATTCCGGCGGCGATCGAAGACGTTATCACCTCTGAGAACGCATCCGATGTTCGGGCAAGAATAATCGTCGAGGGGGCGAATCGACCGGTTACTTCAGTCGCCGACGAAATATTGACTGACGCGGGCAAGAACATCATTCCTGACATTCTCGCCAATGCTGGCGGGGTGATCGCTTCTTATTTCGAGTGGGCACAAAACATCCAGGTGTTCAACTGGGAACTGGAACGTGTGAACCGAGAGCTCGATAAAAAGATGAACGAAGCCTACGACGTAACGAAGACGCAGGCGGATCGAAACGGCGGATCGTTGCGAGAGGCAGCGTTCGATGTCGCAGTAAACCGTGTGGCAGAGACGATCAAAATCCGAGGTTACGTCGGATAAGCCACGCTATTTGATCACGTAGTTCGGAATCAGTATTCCTAGTTCTTTGGCGTGCCTGACCTCAGCATCGAGGCTTGCCGAAAGCAGGAGAGGCTCTGACCGGATTAGCCCTGCGTTTGCTTTCAAGGCACTGACAAGATGTGGGTATTGTAGGCGGGTCGCTGTGTAGTCGTCGTAAATTTCCTGACCCTGTATGTCGCACCAAGGTGCAAACGACAGCTGATCGTCGGCCGCAAGTTCGATTTTCCGCTCGTCAGACAAAGTTTGTGAAATTATCGATTCATAGCCTTGAATCATCGAATACGGAGAATAGGCGTGACTGATCTGGGAACGACCTGACTCGATCAGATCTTCCAGTGCACCGGCGGCAGAAAGCACCGCCTGAGTCGACGCATCTATCTGGCCATATGGCACAAGGGTAATTCCATCAACATCAGCAAATTGCCTGAATGCGCCAACTCTGGCGCAGACTGCCGGCGTGCCATTCGCAACTGATTCAACTGGAACCAGACCAAAGGACTCAACAAACGATCCGATGCATAGAGTCACATCTCCTGCCGCGTAATATCCGGCCATTTCGGTTGTACTAAGCCAACTATGGAGTTCCACGATATCGACGCCACCCAGATCGCTCGCCAGCTTCAGAAGTTCGTCAGTTGAGCCAGCTACCTCGTCAAAATTCGAATCAGCAGGATACGCCGGTATCAACAATCGAACATTTTTTGCGGATTCGATTTTCTGAACTGCAACTGCCGTCCTGATTGCTTCGGCCACTCCCTTTGTTGGAATGGGTCGATGTGGAAACAATAAAATCAGATCGTGTTCACCACGAAGTGATATTCCATCTGGAAGTGCTGGAATCGGGATTGTATCTGGAACATGCACACCGTTCGGTATCGCCACCACTCGCTCTATTGTTTTTTTTCCGGTCATCGCAACGGTCGTTTCGATAACTCGTTTCATATAGTCGCTCGGAGCGATGGTTGCTGCGGCCGGAAGGGTCAACGTCGACAGAAGTGCCTCTTCGTAGACGTAGTCATGAATCGACCTAATGATCTCGACTCCCTCTAACGCATGTCGCAAATAAACAGCATCAGCATGGAGATAGACTCGATCCCCCCATTCGGCGGCGTTGCACAAGGCTTCAGCTGATCGAGCGAGAGCGACCGGAGAAACCTGATGAGTTGCTGGAAACGATCCCCGAAATTGAAGAACGGGATGAATAGTAACTCCGCCAACTTCGAAATCGCCGTCATGCAATCTAGTTCCAGTGCACCAGATTTGAACGTCGTGACCTGAGTTCTTCAGTCCAACTGCCACGTCAGCGAGAATCTTTTGAGATCCGCCAATGACGTAGTTAGGAAATATTGGAGCGACTGATATTGCGGCGATTCGCACGATATTGCCTATTCAGAAACGCTGTTGGAGTCTTGGTCGGACGCACTATCGGCGAAGCCACCGAACTGTCGTTGGAACCACACCAGCGGATCGCCCTCGCCAACCTGAATCGATTGCACTTCACCGATAAACACTGTGTGATCTCCTGTTTTGTGAGCAGCGATAACTTTGCAGTCCATAGCGGCTATAGCGTCGGCAATAACGGGAGTGCCGGAAAGTTGATCGAGTTTTTCTCCAGCCAACTCTCCCCGTGATTCGGGTGGAGTTGCGAAGTGCTTTGCGATTTCGGTTTGACCGGCGTCGAGAATGCTCATGCCGAACCGACCCGTCGTTTCGATCAATGCATGCGACTGCCTCGATTCGCCAATTACGGCGAGAACCAGTGGCGGATCAAGCGAAACCGACGTCACGCTGCTCGCGGTCATCCCGTGCACTGATCCGCTTGGTTCGACCGTCGTAATAACGGTGACTCCGGTCGCAAATCTTGACCATGCGTCGCGGTACATCTCTGCAATTGATTCGGCCGTCTGCAATCCTGTCGCCCCTCGAAACTTCGAAACCAGTGGCGGAAGTATAAGCGCTAAATCGTCCTACCAGCGATATTAGCGGCGGTGCATCCACTCAACAGGATCGGGATCGACGAAGCCGGAGAGCTCGACATAGGCATTGCCGATTATCGACACGCCGTTCTGTTGACCACTAACAGAGGCTTTGCCTTCCCAGTAAGTAGATGCAGCTGGTAGTCCACTCTGGACTTCTTGATCGCTCGCCACCGGATTGATTATCAAATTCATAGAGAGTGAATCGATCGCCAGTGACCATC
>CAJQSP010000075.1 GCA_905614375.1 uncultured Dehalococcoidales bacterium
TCCGGCAGTTCTCACTCCTCATCCGGGCGAGATGGGTCGCCTGATGGGAATTACATCTGCGGATGTTCAAAACGACCGACTCCATATTAGTAAAGAAGCAGCGAAAAAGTTCAACAAGGTTGTCGTACTCAAAGGCGCTTCAACTCTTATCGCAGCCCCTGATGGTCGCATTGCAGTCTCACCGTGGCTCAACACGGGGCTCGCCAAGGGCGGCAGCGGCGATGTGCTCGCTGGGCTACTCGGAGGACTTGTCGCCCAACAACCCGACCAACTATTCGAAATGGCTGCTCTAGCGGTGTTCATTCACGGTTACGCAGCCGAAGCCGCTCGACAGGAACTGGGCGAGACAGGCATGCGAGCCACCGACGTAATCGAACGCCTCGGTCTGTTCTACCGAGACACTATCCAACTCGATTTCAACTAACTTCACATAAATTCATCAGTGTCGACGAATCCGGTCGCGTGTAATTAAGCGTGCATTTCGATGCCACGCTCTTATACTGAGTAATAGTGACAATCCTACTCACTGTCGATATCGGCAATACGAACATCACGATCGGTGCTTTTACCGACCAAGAACTAACCGCCACTTGGCGGTTGGCGACACGCGAAACTCGCACTATCGACGAGCACGCATGGGCGCTCAAAGGCGTACTGCAATCTAAAGGCGTTGAGCCAAGTTCGTTTGACGCAGTAGTCATTTGCTCGGTCGTCCCTCCCCTAACGGAAGACTACGTTGACGCACTAGCGTCACTAACCAATGTCCTCCCTTTGGTAATCGGTCCCGGCGTTCGCACCGGAATACGAATCCACTACGACCGAACTCAAGATGTCGGAGCCGACAGAATCGTCGATGCTGTAGCCGCGCATCAGCTTTATGGCGGACCAATTGTTGTTGTCGACATTGGCACAGCGACAGTATTTGACGCAATTACCGCCGATGGCGACTACATCGGTGGAGCAATCTCTCCCGGTATGGAAATAGCTGCCAACGCTATGTTCCGCAACACCTCCCTACTACGCCGTGTCGAACTGATTGCACCAGACAGGGTGATCGGTCGTAGCACCGTTGCTTCGATGCAATCAGGTTTCGTATATGGATTCGCCGAATTAATCGAGGGAATGCTCTCTCGATTCAAGATGGAATTGAATCCAGGCGCTCCCGAAGATGTCAAAGTAGTAGCTACGGGTGGCTTGGCGAATCTGATGGCAGAACACACCGAGTCTTTCGATCATGTGAACCCTGAGTTGACCCTGTTGGGGCTTCGACTCGTTCACGAAATGAATAACACCTAAACCGGCTTCAGGTGCCTGATATGTCCCCCGACATTAGCTTAAACAAACCGATCTCTCGACCCCCGCTTGAAGGCAAAAACGTCGTTCTTGGAGTGACAGGTTCAATCGCCGCGTACAAAGCGGCCGACATCGCCAGCAAGCTCGTTCAAGCTGGCGCTACTGTCAACGTGATAATGACGACTGCGGCCACCGGGTTCGTCGGTTCATCGACGTTCGCAGCGCTTACTCATCTGCCCATAACCACTGGTCTTTGGGAAGCGCACTCCGAACTCAGTATCGACCACGTCGCTCTAGCCCTGCGCGCCGACTGCGTATTGATAGCTCCTACTACTGCGAACACGCTCGCGAAGCTCGCGCTCGGTATTACCGACGACCCACTAACAGCGACCGTGCTTGCTACCGAGGCACCAGTAATCGTAGCTCCTGCGATGGACGCCGATATGTTCGCAAGTCCGTCGACTCAAAGAAATGTGAAAACGCTTGTTGAAGACGGCGTTATTGTCGTTGGACCAGCAGAGGGAAGACTTGCTTCTGGACTTATCGGCAAAGGCCGGCTCGTCGAGACGGCCACATTAGTCGGACTCGTGAGACAGGCGATAGGGCGTAATGGCGATTACGCTGGTCGACGTGTCATCGTTTCCGCGGGCGGCACCAATCAACCAATCGACCCCGTGCGCTTCATCTCAAACCGATCAACCGGGAAGATGGGATACGCCATCGCCGAAGCTGCACGAGATCGCGGTGCAGAAGTGACACTTGTCACCGCATCCGATCTACCTGCCCCTTCGGGAGTGACCGTAGTAAACACCGTCACTGTCGCCGACATGCGTGATGCGATACTCCCAATTTCCAGCGATGGCGACCTGCTGATAATGGCTGCCGCAATCTCCGATTTCACTCCGATCGATGTCGCCGACCAAAAAATCAAGAAAAAGGGCGAAGGCAGCATGTCGCTCGAACTCATGAAGGTGGAAGACTTCATGCCTTTGGCTCAAGGCAAGAACTTGGTAAAAGTCGCATTCGCCGCTGAAACCAGCGACCTCGAAGCCAACGCTCAAGCAAAGGCAGCGCCAAAGGGTGCGGCATTCGTTGTTGCAAAT
>CAJQSP010000076.1 GCA_905614375.1 uncultured Dehalococcoidales bacterium
ATATCGCCAAGTTGAGCGGCGATCACCTCTACGGCTTCATCTCTTTCAATTATGCCTTCATTCAACTGGACTAGGTGACGGTAATAGGCACCCGGTCCGATCAATACGCCTGAGACACCTAATGTGCGAGCTGCGAGGGAAATAACGTTCTTCTCAGTTTGAGAAAGTTCGTTTCCGATTTGCCCAGCCGCAAGTCCTCCGGCAACAACGATCAACACCGTATTGTCACGATCATCGACGTGGGCCTGAGCAGTGATTGCCGCAGTAAACGTCTCGTCGTCAGCCGGTTCAAAAGCCCATATCGACGGGCGAACGCCAGCATCCTGTAGCTGTTGAATCGACATGATTACGAGCATCGCACGTGCGCTCGAAAATCCGCCATACATTTCGATCTGTGTTGAAGTTGGAATGGAATCGAGTTCAATCATTAAGGGCTTAGATTCTTCACGCGCCTGGTCCGATACGATCTTCAGCTTCTCAAAGAGTTCCTTGCGACCTTCCTCAGGTCCGTCTGGATTCAGCGTCAGCTGGACTGCGGTGTAATCGACATTGAGCCGGCTCAGCGAGTGCGTTCCACTTTGCGGTGAGGATGCGGTGGTTAGCGCCATAGCCTTAGCTCGCAGCAACACCGACTCTCCTAGATCACTGTCAGCCCAGAGGCCAATGCTCGATTTTGCCAACCCGTTTTCAACAGCAGTAGTGATGCCATCGAAAACTACGCGTTTGAGATTGGCTGCTTGTTCGCGGTCAGAGGCAGTTGGCTGGCCGGTGGTTGCAAGTACCTCAGAAATTAGATCAACTCGATCGTCGAGTGCGATGAAGTAGTTAGCGTTTGAGTTGATTGTTGAGCTAGTCATTTGAAGGTTTGCGAATCGGTAGGATCCGTTCTGTTAGTTCCAATGTAAATTGTCGTATCTACTAATTATTTATTGCTCGTACTGCAGCATTCAGTTCTTCGACAAGGTCGGATTCGATCTTGATCGGTAGAACCGTTTGACCACCTGCAGCCATAACCATGAAGTCGCCTCCAGCTTGAGCCTCGGTCAATTGACCGAAAGTGTACGATTTGCCCGGGACGGCAAGATGATCGTATTTCGCTGATACGAAACCTAGCACGATCGCGTTCTGTGGCCCGCCTTTGTACAACTGACCTGTTGAATGGAGATAGCGAGGACCGTATCCGAACGTTGTCGCCATCCCGGTCTGCTTGGATATTGCCTTGCGTAATTCAGAGAATGCAGCGGTTGCTTCTGGGGACTCAGGCAAGAAGGCTGTGATCGCTACGTAACGCGGGCTGGACTCAGATTTGATCTGGTCCAGAGCCACTTTCAGTGAAATGTCATCGATTGCCACTGACGGATCAGAAAGTAGTTCGCGTGATTTCACCTTTGCTGCCTCGACGTCAGGTTGGTCGAACGGGTAGATGTCCATTAACGACGAAGCGGCTGTAGTTGCGAATTGCCATCGGAAAAATTCCCCGGCAATTTCGCGTTTGTCGGATGTAGGCGGTTCTATCACGAATACAGGGTGATCTGAATTACGAAGCGCGAATATAGCGTGGTTTATTCGCGCTTCGTCCCCTCCCGATTTGAACACGACGAACTGGCGATCTGATGCGAAATCGTCGAGAATCAAAACAGGCTCGCCAGTAACCGGGATCAGGCCTTTCCCGTTTTTCCCGGTAGATTCGGCTAGAAGTTGATCGACCCACATTCCGAACATTGAGTACTCATCGCTTGTGATGAGGGTGACCTTGTCTCGTCCTTCGAGAGCATTCGACGCCAAGAATGCACCGAGAGTTAAACCGGGATTTTCTTTTGCGTCGACTTGGCATTGTTGTGCCATTCTGACTGCAGATTCAGCGAATCCTCGGATATTCATACCGGTCGCAGCAACAGGCATCATTCCGAACGCACTCAGCGCTGAGAACCTGCCGCCTACGTCATCAGGAGTTGCAACCCACGTACCAAATTCACCAGCTCTAGCTCGTTCGGCAAGCGGAGTTCCCGGATCAGTCAGCGCTACGAAATTCTTGCGATTGACTGAAGAATCGATGGCGTCGACCATTGCAGCACGGAAGTGCGCCTCTAACGTCAACGGCTCGACGGTAGTGCCGGATTTGCTCGATACGAAGAACAGAGTTTTGCTGAGATCAAGCTTGGTAGTTATTTGAGAAACGGTCGTTGGATTTACCGTGTCGAGTGCGTGGAGGCGAATTACCGAAGTATCATTCGAAGCAGTTTCAGATTTCTCGAAAATACTGCTTAGGGTCAGCGGCGTCATGCTACTGCCTCCCATTCCGAGTACTACGACATCGGTCAAGCCATCTTTAACAAGCTGTGAGTGCAGATCTGCAAACTGTGCTGCCGGCATCGACAATCGCATCGGAAGATCGAGCCAGCCGAGTGTTTTACTTGCCGGATCTCCACCGGGAGATGGCTCCGGCCACAAAGTAGCGTCACGGCTCCACAGCCTCGAAGCGAATGATTCGTCCACCAGTCGTTGCAGAGCTTGGGATGCTGAAACGTTCTGGTCATCATTCATTGCGTCGTTACTCCGAATTTACTTGCCCAACGCCTGGAGCTTTTCTTCGATTCGACCGAGCAGCGATGCGTATGAATCGGCGAATGTCGCCACACCGGCAGCGAGAAGATCGTCGGTTATCGCATCGAGCGAAACGCCAGCTTCGGCGAGAGCTTTTATCTGCGACTGTGCTTCACCTAGACCAGAGGTTAGATCAGATCCAGGGTTACCGTGATCGGAATATGCCGCCAACGTTGCTTCCGGAATCGTGTCGACCGTGTCGGGACCCATTAGGCAGTCAACGTACATCGTGTCGGAGTAATCGGGGTTCTTCACGCCAGTAGACGCCCACAAAGGACGTTGGACCTGTGCTCCGGTGGTGTGGAGTGGGAAGAATGAACCGCCGCCACCTAACTTGCGATCAAATAATCCAGAGAACTTGGCGTATGCAACCTTGGCGTTCGCTATTCCGATTTTTCCCCGTAGTTCATGTCCGGCGGGAAGGGCGTTGTCGACCGCACTGTCGACACGGCTAACAAAGAACGATGCTACCGAGGCGACTGCGGATGGCATTCCGCGTGCTGCCTTGGCAAATTCGGAGAGACCTTCGATATATGCGTTTGCGGCAGCCGTGTAAGCATCGAGAGAAAATAGCAGTGTGACATTTATGTTGATGCCTTCTGAAATGAGCGTTTTGATTGCTGGAACGCCCTCCGGAGTACCAGGAACTTTGATCATCACGTTAGGACGGTCGATTGCAGCCCAGAGTCGTCGGGCCTCGGTAACAGTCCCATCTGTATCGGCGGCGAGAGTCGGCGACACCTCGATGCTGACGTATCCGTCATGCATGCTGGCGTCGTCGTAAACAGGGCGTAGAACGTCGGCGGCATCTCGAATATCATCGACAGCCAATCGTTCGAAAACCGTTTGGCTGTTTGCGCCATCTTTCGCATATTCGATCAATGACTCGTCGTAGATGTCACTTTCTGCGATGGCTTTGTCGAAGATCGACGGATTGGATGTGACACCCGTGATTCCAGAATCGATGAACTTCTGAAGTTCGCCTGATCGAAGCATGTCTCGGCTGATCGAATCGAGCCAGATCGACTGACCGTTTTCGAGTGCCTTCTGGATGTTGTTCATAAGTTCCCTGTGAATTCGAGGTGTTCAGATTGCCTAGTTGACGAGCAGTACTACGTCGAACTAGCTTTTTGAGATTTGATCTTTTTCGATAGCCGTGACTTTATCGAGCCGACGTTGAAATCGTGGTTCGTCGACTTCAAGATTTGCAGCCATGAACGACTTTACGAGATCTTCCGCAAGCGCCACGCCTACTACCCGTGCGCCCATGCACAATACATTCATGTCGTCGTGTCGAACACCTTGTCCAGCTGAGTAGGTGTCGTGGCAAAGACCGGCTCGTACGCCGGGGTACTTATTGGCGGCGATCGCTGCACCAACTCCG
>CAJQSP010000077.1 GCA_905614375.1 uncultured Dehalococcoidales bacterium
TTGACGATCTTGTCTCAAACTACAAACGCCACCTGAGCGTGAAGGTGCAATCCGGCCTGCCAATTAGTCAGCGTACTTGGTTTCTCGTTTATCCACCCCAGGACGAACGGAGGATTATGAACCGCGTCGAGGAATTTGGCTTAGCTACTTCCTCAGCTGATCTGGAATGGAAGTTGGTTGACCTATCTGGAAGCTTTACTCAATGGATGGACACATTTGATCCAGAAGAGCGGGACTTTTGCTTATCGAAACCGGATCTAGTCGAAGAGTACGCTGATCCTGGTTATATAAATTTCGTAGTTTCAATGATCAACAATACGTTTAGCGATGTCCCTTCCGACATAGCAAGCAAAACTGTTGTCGCTCTTAGCGGACTTATGGAGTTATTTGACTTTATCCATGTTTCGAGCGTTATTGAAAAAATCGATGGTTCGTTTCCGGGTGTCCTCGCGGTGTTCTTTCCCGGGGAACGAGAACAGAATACTTACAAATTTGTGGGAGCTCGTACTGGTTGGGACTACTTAGCCGTGCCAATATTGTCGGAGAAACAAATATGAAAAATAGCGAACTGTTCGTCAAGGATCCATCAGGTTGGTCGATCGCCAATGAAGGCGTTTCGAGCAACAACACTGAAAACTTGGACACACTCAGGTACGAGCTGTCTACTTTTGTTTGTGAGGGTGAGTACGAATCTGGATTAGTACGAATTATCGAAGGTTACCTCTCCAATCTTGGTAAAGAGCAACACTCGGTTTGGGTAAGCGGCTTTTACGGGAGTGGTAAATCCCATTTGGTCAAGGTTCTTCGTCACCTCTGGACAGATTTTGATTTCTCTGGAGGGGAAACGGCTCGAAATATATCCACCCTTCCAAGTACGGTAACCGATCTTTTGAAGGAGTTGTCGACCCGGGCTACCCAGGGCGCGGGGCTGCATTCTGCGGGAGGAACATTGAGCCAGGCATCAGGGGACGTACGTCGCCGTTTACTTGGAATAATTTTCAAGTCAGTTGGTTTGCCTGAGAGTCTTTCACTCGCTCGACTCATCATGGATCTGAAAGAGGAAGGGATTTTCGATGCGGTACGGGATGAGATCACTGCCGCCGGGAAAAATCCTGATGAAGAGATAGTGAAACTCTACAGTTCTCGGACTTTTCATGCCGCGTATCTAAAGCACTCTCCTCATATGGAAGATGCCGGGATAGTAGCCAACGTTATGCTCGAGCAGTACCCGACGAAGACTGGAGATATATCCATCGATGAAATGTTGGCGAATATCCGACGGGCCCTGTCCCGCGATGGCGAGCTACCGAACACCGTGATAGTTCTCGACGAATTACAACAATTCATCGGCGGAAAGCTGGATACGGCGACGGATGTTCAAGATGTTATCGAGGCCTGTAGTAAGCAGCTTGATGGCAAGGTGATAATCGTAGGTACAGGTCAGAACGCCCTCACCGAAACGCCGGCGCTACAAAAACTTATGGGCCGTTTCACGATAAAATCTCACCTTCGTGACAACGATGTTGAGAAGGTCGTACGAAAAGTCGTCCTAGAGAAAAAACCCGAACACCAAACGGCGATAGACGGATTGTTTAAAAACCATTCGGGTGAGGTAAGTCGTCAACTCAAGTCAACGAAGATCGCCACCGTGAACGACGATAATGATGTTTACAACGCCGATTATCCTCTGCTTCCGGTGAGACGACGGTTTTGGCAGTCGGTTTTGAACAGTACCGACCAATCTGGGACCTTGGCCCAAATGCGAACTCAGCTGCGGGTCACTCATGAGGCGGTGAAGGCAGTAGCTGACAAGGATCTAGGTTCGGTAATACCAGGCGATTTCTTATATGACGAAATTGCCGGCACTTTGGTCATATCCGGTGCTATGCAGAAACGCTTTCAGGAGATCATCGACGAACAGTCAGAGAAAGAAGACGGTGAACTTCGCCGCCGCATATGCGCCACTGTGTTCATGATCAATAAATTGCCAAGTGGAAGTATGGACATCGGAGTACTTGCCAATGACGAGCACCTGAGCGACTTGCTCGCGAGTGATCTTGATGGC
>CAJQSP010000078.1 GCA_905614375.1 uncultured Dehalococcoidales bacterium
GATCGGTTCATGAAGATATTTCGCTCTACACGCACCCCGATCAGAAGAACTTCGGTACAAGAGAAGGCGTGACCGAAGAAATCACAAAGATAATCGATTCGGGCCACACAGCACTCAAGTTCGACCCGTTCCCGTTCACCGGTGGCTACCTGAGCGGAAAGATCGATTTAAAGGTCGAACGAGAGGGAGCGGAACTGACGGCGTTCATCCGAGAGATAGTCGGTCCCGATATCGAGCTTCTGGTCGATGTAGCCGGCATGTACAACGTGCCCACGGCAATTCGCCTGTGCAACACGCTCGAAGATGCAGCACAGATCGACTGGTTCGAGGAGCCAGTTCCCCCCGAAAGCTACCACGCTCTGGAGCAGGTACGAGACAAGGTGAACGTGCCGATTTCCGTTGGCGAGCGCCTGCACACTCGCTGGGATTTCGTGCCGATACTCGAAAATAAACTCGCCGATTATGTGATGCCCGATGTCACGTGGACCGGCGGTATTACCGAACTGAAGAAGATTTCGACTATGGCCGAGGCGTACTACATTCCGATTTCACCGCACGATGCTTCCGGACCAATCAACGTTGTTGCCGGCGCACATGTCATGATGACTGTACCCAACTTCTACAGGCTCGAGACCTCGAACGCCGATCTCAGCACCTACAACAAGTTCATCGAATCCCCACTTGATAACTCTGACGGTCGCCTTCGCATGACCGATAAACCGGGGCTTGGTATCGAAATTAACCGGGATTACTTCGAGAAAAACAGGCTGAACGGTTAACCAATCAACGGCCACTAAACCGAAGAGGGCGCGTTTTTGCGCCCTCTTTGTTGCCACATCGCTCATGCTTGCCCCAGATGATTCTCCGTGGGAAGTAGATAGTTTCTGAAAATAGCCAGTACGAAGCACTGAAAATTAGGAGGATGAACCACTGGCACCTCGTGTGATCGGTTCTGTCAGAACTCGGTGTCGGGGCAGAATAGCATTCACCTAATCTCACAGGGGTGCTGTTCATACCTTGGTAGCGTGGACTGTCAGAGTCCACGCTACCAAAGGAGCTCCAAACCTCATTAAGTTACTGGACTTTAATTGCTGGTGCTGCAACGTGATTTCATCGGAAAAGAAAAAGCCCTGCCCTCAGAATCAAGAGGGCAGGGCTTTTTTGTGTTCTTGGTGGAGACGGGGGAGAGTCGAACTCCCCGTCCAGAAAGGTTTCCGGTTTGACTTCTACGAGTGTAGCCGTCGGTGTTTTTCTCATCGCTGCACCCGCCCCATCGGCGTAGCAAGCGCGGCGACCAGCTAGTGGAGCCTTAGTTGTTTGTCACTAGCTACCCAAACAACGCAGTCCGACATTTCATCTCTCGATCCTAACCCGTCAGACGGGGGTTAGGTCGAAAGTCGCTGCCCTTAGGCTGCGAGAGCGAATTCACGTTCGCCGTTTATGTTTTTGCCGCTTTTTACGTGGTGCACGGCGCCACGACCCGCAATCGAGCGGTGATCTCCCTGTCGAAACCACGCGTCCCCAAGTACAACGCTAAGTCTATAGCCTACGGCATCATAGATGATAGATGAATGGTGATTAATACGAAGGTAGGGGGGATCTATGAATTGAACCTCCAGTACCCAGAAAGTAGACCAGAACTATGGCGAATAGTACTTAGCTATAGTCAGCTGATTAATTTTCGAAGCACGATGTCCAAAACTTAGTTCGTTCGTTAGAATCGCGTCGATATTTATACCGAAAATTCATCAACCTGCTAGAGAACTCACATAACTATGAATCTGCCTTCCGAATTCGATCCTTCTGCCAACCTGATCGCACATCAGGAAGAGAACGGATTATTCCATTCGGCACACACGTCGGCTGCACTTGCAGAATCGTTAATGAGAGATAGTTCTTGGGTCGACGTTTCGACCGTAGAAAAGATAATTGTGGCGGTTCTCGACTGCCAGATCACAGATGAAGACGATCCGCATTTCGGGAACTTTCTTTGGGAGAAAGAATCAGAGGTAGTCGAGGATTTGAACGCGGTCGAATTCATGATGTTCCGCTTTATTCCGCTACTTTGGGAGTTCTCTGACCGACTCTCTCTACAAACGAGAGACCGGATGTACACCGCTATTAGAAATGGGATGGCGGCAATTGCTCAGATTGACGTAAATCTGTTGTACACAAATATAGTTCTCAAAGACATCTGTAACTCGATCCTCGGTGGCGAGTTGTTGGGCGACACGGAAATAGCGGAACGTGGTTACTTGAAGCTGAGACGATGGTTCGACAAAACTCGTAAATCTGGAATAACAACTGAGTACAACAGTCCCGGTTATACAAGTCTCGCCATCGAAGTTCTCGGCAGGTTGGCATCGAACACCACTGATGAAAATACTCGGGTTATTGCGACTGTTGCCGCAGCGAGAATCGCTTTAAGCGTGGGACTTCGAATCAATCCCGAAACTCGTAGATGGGCGGGTCCATTTGGTCGAGCGTATAGCGATTCCGTTTTAGCAAATGGTCCGTCCGAACTTGATCGATTGAACAAGTTAGTGGATGACGGACTTGCCCCGAGCTGGATGATCGACATCGTCGAACACCATACGTTGCCGCAAGATGTTGTAGAGACATCAG
>CAJQSP010000079.1 GCA_905614375.1 uncultured Dehalococcoidales bacterium
ATGTTCATTTTTGACTGTGAGCCTGTGTTGTTATATTGGATTGTTTCGAAGGTGCTCAATATAGGCTGGAAGGGCCTGTTCAAGTCCGTACCGCGGCTCGAATCCGAGCAGCTCACGAGCCTTCGTAACGTCGAGCGTACCTCGGTTTGGAATGTGCGCAGGAACTTCACCGTACTCGACTTCAACATCGCCAATCGTTTCGCTGATTATTGAAACGGCGTTTGAAAGAGTTTCAGATTTTCCGCGGGCTATGTTGAAGGTTTCACCGGCTGCCGCATCAGTGGTAGCAATGCGAAAAATACCGTTTGCAGTGTCATCAACGTAAGTGAAATCGAGTGCCATGCTGCCATCACCATCGATGCGCAGTGGCTGACCATTTAGGGCTCGAGTGATGAATTTATAGAGCACTCGTTGATTAGCGTCGAAAGGTCCGTACACAGCGGTAGGTCGAACTGTTCGCACATCAATGCCGTAGCGTTTTCGGTATCCGGCGCTGATTATTTCTCCAGCAAGTTTGATTGATCCATATATATCCTTTGGATCTTTTGGGGCCTCCTCGGTCACGCTAGGGGTTTGAAAATCGCCGTAAACCATGCTTGAAGATGTGTATATGACAGGGCAGGCATGGTCGAAGTCTCGAACGACTTCGAGAATGTTCACGGTACTGGAAAGGATCGAATCGAATGCTTCTTCGGTTTGCTCGATAGCTACATTGGCGAGCGGAAGTGCAGCCATGTGAACTATCACGTCAGGCTTGAATTTGTTCAGGGTTCGCCTGAGAAAATCCTTGTTGAGAGTGTCGCCAGTAACGAGTGAGATGTCGTCGGAAATATCGGCAAGACGCGCTAGCAAATTAACTGGCTCAGCGTGTGGATCAGGAGCTACATACTGTTTAAAGGAATCAAAAACGGTTACTTCATAGTCGGCTGATAGAAATTCACGTACGACGCGTGAACCTATAAATCCAGCTCCCCCGGTGATAAATGCTTTCTGCATCGAATCCTGACTTCTACCTTATTATTGGTGGTGTATGCGATGTTGCTTAATTTATTCCATCCGGTATTGAATGATACTCACGTTGAATCACTGGGAGCGAGAACTGTGTGTACAGTGTTTTGGAACTTTTACCGTTTATTACTTTGATTCATCATCAGATAGCCGCTGATTGCGGTTTTCGATGGTAAAGGAATTGGGGCGTATTAATGTGAAACCACAGCAGTCGTCAAGAACAACAAGTAGAGCGAATTTTTACACCAAGTAATGCGAGTTGAAACTACTGGTTTGCCAACCGATAACTGGCACCACTTTTTACGCCTTCGCGACCTGCGACAGATTATCTCTGTGGAGCGGCCGAAACGAAGTACGCGTGTGCTTGAATTGGGCGCGGGTGACGGGGTGCAGACAGCAGCTCTTCGTGAGTTATTTGAAGAAGTTATTCCTACTGACCCGGCTCCGTTAGGCGACGTCGATGGCATGATTGTCGCTGATGCTGCGAGCTTGCCTTTTGAAGATGATTCTTTCGATTTGATTTTTTCTTCAAACGTACTTGAACATGTTGAAAATATTGATGAAGCTTTTGCCGAGATGAAGAGGGTGCTAACTCCGGGCGGAATAATGATTCATTCGATGCCAACGGGGACATGGAAAATTATTCAATTGATTGGTCGACCATTGGCTTCAGGAATAAAAATTTTCAGGCAACTGATGCCAGGTGTTTTGGCAAACTCTGGAAGGGTCAAGCTTGGAGCGTCGTTTGATGCTGATTCGTCTGGAGAATCAAAACGCTCGATGTTTGTACGGATTGTTGGACTTGTAATACCTACCGTTCACGGTGTGTCGGGCAATCACTTCAGCGAGTTTGCACGTTTCAGACCTGTATGGTGGAAGCGTCAATTCGAGGACGCAGGCTTCGATTGCTATCGATCATCGCCGTTGTACCTTCATTCTCCCTACGATCTGTTGCCGTATAAATTGATGGAGTTGAGAGACCGGCTAGGCAAGGCGGGATTAGCGTCTGTAGATGTTTTCTGGCTGCGAAATAACTCGTAGTTTTCAACCGTTAGCGGAACGGGTTTGGTTCCAGAGCTATTCGTTTGATTCCCTCGGCAACACTGGGAACTATTCTGCCGAGAATGCTTGCCTGAAGACTCACATCGAGCGAAGTGTCACGGGGGCGGTGGGCTTTTAGCCTTGCGTCGTCAACTGTGATTGGTTTGAGTAACGACATATCGCAGTTGTAGGTTTCCATGATGATGCGGGCGAATTCGTATTTCGACAAACGGTCGCTGGAACCGAGGTGTAGTAGGCCTGTATGATCTTTTTCGATAGCAACGTCGATGGCCCTTGTGAAGTCGTGAACGCTGATTGGCGAGAAGTACGAGTCGGTGAAACCGTGCACTTCGTTTCCTTTGAGTGCCCTCACTAGAACCCATTCGAGTAGCGACCGAGAACCGGAAGGACTATGTCCATAGAAGTAGCTGCGTATGACTATAGCGTTCGGATTAGCGCTGACCACCAAATTTTCGGTCCGAACTTTGCCGGCAGCGTAAGAATTGAGTGGAGCGGGTTTATCTGATTCGGAATAGTTGCCAGTCATTCCGTCAAAGACACTATCAGTGGATGTGAAGATGAACTTAGCGCCGAGTCCAACCGACTGTTTTGCAAGGAACTCGGTAGCGTCTTCGTTGATCGCTTTAGCTAGTTCGGGATTTTTCTCACACCATTCCACATTGGTTGCTGCTGCACAGTGGATGATTAGGTTGGGCTTAATATGCTCGAGCGAGGCAGCGACGGTATCTTTATTCGTGATGTCGATCTGCTCGAGAGTTACGTCTGGAATATTGACCGAATTTGATCCATACCATCCAACACAATCTGATGCCGACGCGTAGTGGCGCGCTATATTAGCGCCGAGCAATCCGCTCGCACCTGTTATTAGAATTGTTGGCTGTTCGGGCATAGGTATTGAGATGATAGAGATTTATTTATGTTGGACTACAACGATACGTTGATCCCCTCGTATAAGCACCTAGTTAGTGCAGAGTTAGAAACTTTAGCGTCATCTGGGGTCAGTTTCTTCTGAACATCGTTCTATATTTCTACTGCAGCTAGAACCCATTTATGACCTAAACTGATACTTGATCGTATTTCGATT
>CAJQSP010000080.1 GCA_905614375.1 uncultured Dehalococcoidales bacterium
CCGAATAATTCGCTGATTCGGTCGTCCGTCGTACTGGTGAAGTACCTACCGCCGATACACACAAGCCCCTATTGTTCAAATAGATGGTGGGTGTCAGAGTGCTGAGTCATCTGATCCGTATCCGACCACTTTGAACTTAGTTACCTCGTGGTTCTGTCCCAGTATGAGACGCAGGTGCGCTTAGATAAAGCCGACAGCGTTTACGCGTACGCACTACGGTCACGTGCTACGTGTTACTTGTCTAGGCAGAGAAAACGACCACAAACGAATTCCCATGGCATGTGTTGTGAAACTTTGCGTATACTGTCGCAATTATGATTTACGACACGATAATCGTTGGCGCTGGGTCTGCCGGTTCGGTCTTGGCTGCACGTTTGACTGAAGATCCTGAAAGGTCTGTTTTATTGCTAGAAGCGGGGCCGGATTATCCTGATCCCGAAACTCTTCCGACAGAACTTAAGCACGGTTACGGTGTCGAACCGAAAATCTGGGCAAAGGCATTCGGTGAACTAAGTACCCACAACTGGGGATACGAAGGTCGGGCAACAGCAAAAAACACTAGTATTAGCGTTCCTAGAGGGAAGGTAGTCGGAGGCTCGAGCGCAGTAAATGCCCAGATTTTCCTCCGAGGAGTTCCTGAGGATTACGATGCCTGGGTGAGCGAAGGTGCCGAAGGTTGGGGATACCGTGATTTACTGCCTTACTTTCTTAGAGTTGAAAAAGACCCTGATTTCAAAGGGGACTTCCACAGTGGAGAAGGTGCAGTACCGATAAGACGGTGGAATAAATCTGAGATGCTTCCCGATCAGATAGCATTCTATGAGGCCTGCAAAAGCTACGGTTTCGATGAATCTCCTGATCAAAATAACCCGGACTCAACAGGTATCGGCCCCACACCTTTCAATAATGCCGGTGGCATAAGATGGTCGACCGCTCTGACCTATCTAGATCCTGCAAGACATCGTCTCAATCTCACAATAAGATCCGATACTAAAGTAAGATCCGTGATTTTTGAAAACGAACGCGCCACAGGGATCGTAGCTGAATCAGGTGGCGATCTGTTTGAACTTACCGCGGGTGAGGTAATTCTTGCCGGTGGAGCGTATGCGTCGCCGCAACTATTGATGTTATCGGGAGTGGGACCGGCTGACGAGCTAAAAAAACACGGAATACCTGTATTGTCCGATTTGCCGGGTGTGGGTAAAAACCTTCGGGACCATCCTCAGGTACAACTCACTTTCACCACCAAGCCAGGTTTCGATCAACATCCACTTGATCCTAGAATCCAGAATGCTCTCCGGTACACCGCTAATGGATCACCTCACCGTAATGACATGTTTATCCATCCTGTAGGTCAGGCCTCTGAATTTGATACTTACACTGTTCCGTCGGGTCAAACTATCCGAGGCGACGAAGCCGGCGTTGGGATGATTGCGGTTATATACCTAGCTGATGGATCTGGTAGCGTGACTTTGAGGTCAGCAGATCCGGAAAGTCAGCCAAATATAGACTTTAATTATCTTGCGGAGGAAAACGATCGCACTCGTCTAAGGGAAGCCGTATACATGTGCTTAGGCCTCGCCAAAGAAGACTCGTACAAGGACATAATTGACCAACTGGTAAATCCAGCGCCAGAAGACCTAGAATCTGATACAACGCTCGATGACTGGTTGTTGCGTTATGTCAGGACCAGCCACCATGGATCCGGAACATGCAAGATGGGACCGACAACCGACCCAGAATCAGTAGTTGACAATGCCGGACGCGTATATGGTCTAAGCAATCTGAGGGTGGTAGATGCATCTATCATGCCTGACTGTGTGAGAGCTAACACGAACGTAACGACAATGGTTATTGGTGAGCGTATTGCTGACTTGATCAGGGGTGGATCTTAGCTTGGAATTTATTCTATAAAATCGGCTATTTAATCGTTGATGTTAAGAGTTATTGATTTTTAAGGCTCATGAACATCTTTGAAAATCCTGTGGATGTCCCATCAGTATAGAAACGTACGGATTCTTTCTTCAGGGTGGCAGTGTGAGGGCTGAATCCCTAATTACACTCACGAACTCAAGGAAGACTTCGAGCAAGTACGAGTGGCTATGGCGAAGTTCGCGTAGCAACATGCGTTTGGGTGTTAGAGTGCGGGCATGTCGAAGCTGAGGATAGTTACGCAATCTTGCTGCTACTAGTGGTCGCAGTTGGTTGCTCGTCTTCAGATCAGGCTGCTATCGACAAAGCGGTTAGCCCAACGCTAGCAGCAACTCAACCAGTAACCTCACCTACAGCTAGTCCAGCGCGAGTTCCGTCCCCCAGAATGGTGGCTGAGCAAGTCAATATCGATGAACTTGTTGAGTTGGCAACAGGGAATATTTTTGCTGCTGACGAGTACAAAGGTAAGTTGGTAACTGCAGACGGTATTGTGGTCTCAGTAGATGAGAACACGATACTTGTTGCCGGGCTTATTGCTGGAAAAGAAGCGATCGAGTGGGGCCTGATCGAGATGATTCTTGATGGCTTCACGTGTGATTACGCCAAATCCGAGCAAAGCAAGGCAATTCAGCTCAGAGCAGGGAACAAGATAACCGTCACTGGAAAAATCACTGGTGGGAGACTATATTCGGAGCTAATGCCCAGTTACAGGACTGCCAATTTATCAATACACCAGCAATATTCAGCAGACACCAGTTTGCTGAAGAGTCTCGAATGTTGGTGATTTCTTTAACCAAAACAGGGCACCAATATGGTGCCCTGTTTTCAACACAATTGCCCCAGCGAACTGGCTATTCGACCGGAATCAACCATTCTTCGATCTTCTCACAGTTAGTGGAAGGTTCAGTCAAGTTGCGATCGTCGCTCTCGCACATGATCACAAGGTTTCCGATGATCGTGTAGTCGTAGTAGGTTGGGAATCGGTTCGAACATGCGCCACCCACAGCCTGGATATCGTCAGATTCCTCAAGTTCAGGATCAAGATACGAAGCCGAGAATGCCTTCGAGGTGAAGCCCGTATTCGCCTTCACATCCAATCCACCTGCCGCGTCACGGCACGAGATTCGGTCGGTGAAATTACCGTCTCGAGCCTGACCGTCTTCATCACGCCTGAAGGTCTGCTCTTCAGCAGCGGTAGCTCCGAGAGATTTTGCATCTTCGGCACTGGCGTAGATGAGAACGCCAACTTCTTTCTGGTTCATGAAACCCCATTTTGCGAGTGATGTTCCCGGGTATTCCAGAATGAAATCATGTTGACTTTTCCAGCCGACCGCTTTCATATCAGCCTCGATGAATACTGTGGTTGACTCGATTGTCCTAATACGCTTCGGCCAGTCTTCAGTGCCGCCCATCGTTACGCCTTCACCACCGTCATCAGATCCACATGCAACCGCCACTATGGCGATAAGAAGTACGGAGATCACTAGCAACTGAGCTCGCGATACTTTTCTCATTCGTTTCATCAACATAGACCTCTAGTTCCGCTAATAGCACGAAATCTTTCATCAAATTGCCATTAGTACGAGAATATTAGAGCATACCCAACTTAAATAGATGGTGGGGGTCAGGGTGCTGAGACTATGTAAAATATCGGCATGTCCAAGTTACGTGCATTAACACTCGCATCGGTGCTGGCAGTAGCGGTTGCAGCTGGTTGTTCGTCTTCAGATCAGGCTGCTATCGACAAAGCGGTAGTGCCAACGCTTGCAGCAGCTCAACCAGCCACCGCTACGCCTACTCCAGTATCGGTTCCGACAGATACTCCTACGCCAGAGCCGACGATAGTACCCAGTCCCAACCCAGAGCCTACTGCCACCCAGGTGCCAACCACTACCCCTAAGGTGGCCCCAACACTAACAGCGACGTTAACACCTAGATCCGATGTGGAATGTTAAGCGGCTGATCCAGACGAATACGGAAACGTTGTCCATTGGTGTGATGATGGCTCTTACTGGTGGATAAATTCCGTGACCGGATACCGCCATGAAAACGATGCCTCCGGCAATAGAATCACCGGTATTCTACCGTCGCACGCGTCTACTGCCACCTCCACGGGACTTGTTGTCGACCTGAGCGAGACTCACTCTATCGGATATGATTGGGGCAGGAACCCTAGCATCTTTTCCGTCAGTTCAGATACCGGTGACTGTGCGGAAAAATCGGATTTCTCAGTCGACAAACTTTCTTCTCAGTCCCGAACCAACCTCGAACTTATTACTGGTATGAACATCGCTGACATCACTACTGTCGACCTCAGCGCACTGACTCAACTGGATGCGCTGGGCTTGATCTCTTACGATGGTCTTAAATACTTGACTTGTGTTCAATGGTTAAGCTTGGGATGGAAACAACCACAATTGAGTCGAGACTTCAGGTTCCTAAAATCGCTCACTGAGATTCGCTACCTCGACTTATCGAATACAGCGTTTAACGACGTTGAACTTCTGCTGCCTTTAAAGAAACTTGAGACTCTTGTACTGCCCCATGGTTTCCAGGCCGTTTCGGATTTAACACAGATCACAAGCCTACGCCGTATAAGCGTAGCCGCTGGTCGAACCTGCAGCTCTGAGCCGGTGTTGAACATGCCGAACCTGGAGACTCTACATCTGGGAGGAAAAACCTCTAGTGGAGCAGGCTCGTACCACCAATGGACGGAGCTGGATGAGTTGAATCGAGACTTCAACATCTCCTTCTCTCCAAGCGGTCAATACCTCCAACTCCTGATAGAAGGTGGTGCCCAAGCGTTTAACTCTGAACCGTTCACCCCAGAAAGTCCAAATAGTTACCAGGATCCGCAGTACGTTATGGATGTCGTTCAATCGATATATGAGATTGACGAAGACGATTACGACGTAATCGTCTTCGTCGGAAACGCTGAGACCAGTACCGCTAGTTACTCAGGCCAAGCCAGTCAGATCAGTAACAATACCGAAGGTCTAGGGACTCCGATCTGGTCGACGGCTGAATGTCACGGGTCTGCGGGTAGGCTCAGGGGTGTTATCACGCTTCCTAGTATCGGATCTCTATGGACAGAGGAATTCGGGACTGAGAACATTCTGGTTCACGAGATGTTGCATCTTTGGGGCGGTGCAGATCTTCTCCCAGTCATCGAGAATTTTGAAGGCACATTCACAGGTGGTCATTGGGGAGTATCTTCGGCAAATGGTCTACTCGGAGGGTTCAATGCCAAAGACCTAGAAACTATTGATGACGGCGTTTACCGAACTAACTACTTCAGTGGTAAAGGCAACCAGCAACCCGAACGATCTCTCTCTGCCCTTGAGCTCTACATGATGGGCGTGTTGCCTGTTAGCGAAGTACCCGACGTTATTGTGTTCAGTGGGGTTTCAAAACTCAATGACAAAAACACGTGTGAGGATTATGACTACGAATGGTGGGATGGTACGTGTTTCCGGGCAACTGGACAGACCTCGGTTAGCATTGAAGACATCATTGACGTCTTTGGTGAACGGCCGTATGAGGGTGAATTGGACATCTCAACACTTGTTGTCGCCGTCAGCGAAGGGCTTCTCACGAGCTCCGAATGGTTTCGACTTGATCAGCATATTTCCAGGTTTGCAGACACTAAACCCCGTGATGACCTTTGCCATAAACTATGGGGAACGTGCAACAACATGTGAGCAGCCTCAGAGGGGAAGATACTTATTGAGATGAGCCTGGACTAGAGAATTACTTGCAGAAATGCAGGAGCTTCTTAGTTTGTTGTTTTAATAACATGAATTAAGTCGGCTGCTGGAAGTACTGACAACACCCCCGCCGATTTATGTGTAGATAAAAAAAGACCCCTCGTTTCAGAGGGGTCTTCCGCTTCTAGTCTTCTATGCCGTTTTTTTTTAGGATTCTTTAGCACGTAAACTTTGAATACCGATTCCAACCGTGGCCACTGTAAAGATTATCCAGCCCAAGAAATCTAAGGTGTCAACACCAATCCCACCGACTACCGCCACCAAATCCAAAATTTGGCCTAACGCTACTAACGCTAAGAGTACTTTAACTAGCGTCGTTATCGTATTTTTTCTAATGGCAACTATTGCAATAATCAGGATGCCCACATCAAGAAAAACGTCACCGAGTGTACTGATCCCGTTACTAACGTGATCGAGGGTAACGTTAATCCCAACCTCTACTTCTGTTCCCAGTCCTAGCCATAAGCCCATACCAGCAACAATCAGTATCGCACCCGGCAGGAGCAGTAATCTCCCATAGTTCATCGCAGCGTCATCTGGGTCGATTTGCCTGGAGAATGAAATCCATCCGAAAATGAGCAGCAACATTGACATTCCTATAAGGGAGAAAACGACCCGTGCTAAGTCGTAATTGTCCATCATTTTCTGGGCGTGTTCAGGTTGTTCCTCGGTAGAGAAAAGCCCCGTTCCGAATCCGAATGCCATCAGCAGGATCATTACTCCCAGTGGGCCAATAATAAGGCTCCAAGCCGTACTTTTTTGCAGTTGCATTAGTTGCACCTTTCGGAGAAATAGCTATCCAAAAATTCACCGACCGGCCGGTAAAACAACTTGGATTTCACCGGGGATAATACTATTTCCCGTTCGTGAATGCGGATTACGTCTTTATTCTCTGGAAACTAGCCTTTAGCCATGCTCGCTCCAGGTAGAAAACTAAGACAATCCTCCCTCTCCTTAACTCAACTAACAGTTGTAACGATACTGCGGGAATCAGAGAATTCAATTTTTTAACTGGACGTCGGACACGCCAAGTCCGACATCGGTCAGTTTTGGCCCATTCGCATTACCCTCGGGGGGGATATCTTACGAACAGACGAGATCAATCCAATCGAAATGGCAAGGAAAATAGCGCCAAGCACTCCCACGAGCACTCCAACCGTTTGCCAGTCAACATTGAGCAGAACCGGCGGCACAACTCGCACCCCTTCACCCGAAGTAACGAGGAACGGGATAATCGTCGATCCCATGCGCATGCCAAGAACCCCGCCAACAAGAACCGCAGGAACGAGCACCATCAACAATTCCAGTGTCACCAACCCTAGTATCTGCCGCGTGGTTAAACCCAACGTCCGAACTACGGCGTACTCTGTCATTCGTGATGCAAACGTTACCTGCGAATAGACGAGAAACCCAACTGCACTGGCAGCGAGGATCGTAGCGAATGCTATCGCCAGAAGTGCGCGCCAGCCCGCCGATATCAACGGATCAACCGCCGCATCGCGCAGCAACTGGTCCTGCGCAATAAGCGACGGTGGAAACTGGCTCCGACGCCGTAACTCGTCACCCACTTCTGAAGGCGCATCCTCTCCAGTGTCGATCCACACCTCGTTCACCTGCTCAGCATTGCGCATTTTGTCGGCATTCAACGCCATCCAGGTCGATCGAATATTACCAACGACAAACGATGAAAACTCGGGATCCAACGTCGGGAAATAATCGGCCACCCCGGCCAACCGCATCGGCACACGATTGCTCTGGATATCGACCGTCACCCGCTCGCCGACCTCGTACCCGCCACGATCCATAAAATCGGTGCTTGCGATCACCGGAATCGGAGCGTTCATCGACCCCACCGTCACGCCGCGAAGACTCGTAATTGGTACCGGCTTCCAGAACATCACGGCAATGCCCTGGTCTTCCCCCTCAGAACCGTCCTCCTCTATCATCAATAACGGCTCGAGCCTCGCCCCGTACTGGTTCAACCCCGGCTCAACCGTAATCCACGACGAATCCTCATTGAACTCCTCAATCACCCGTGCTTCACCGCTTTCAAGAACGATTCCCAGCTCGTCGATCTCGACTGATCCGGGATCGAGAAACGGCGGATTGGCACGACTAAACCTGCCCCGTTCGACATTCGGCAGTCCAACCCCAATAAACTCCAGTCGAAGCGGCGGAATTGGGTTCACACCGTTGAAATCAATCGAATCCAGCGACCCCGCAATCGTGCACCAGTTTGGTGGCAGATGAGCCTTGGCAACATCACACTTGAACGGCCGTCCGGCTGCGGGTCTCGGCAATAGCGAACCAAGGTTTAATGTAAATAGTCGACCCGTTGAATCGCTCAACCTCGCAGCAATTCGGGAGTCGGCGCGCCTCGTCGTCGGGCGCACCTTGGCCGTGATCCAGCGAGCGTCGCCAGGAATCGATATTCCGGTCAGCGACCCCCTAAGCAGTTCCATCTGATCAGCCAGTGAAATCGACGCAAAATCTTCCCGTACCCATGCGATATCAACCATCGGCTCTGGATCAACACCAAGATAGGTGAAAGTGCTGACAACATCTGCCGTCAGATCTATCCCCACCGTCCGGAACGCAGGAGCAGCCAACTCAACACCCGAAGTGCCGGCGATGCTTCTGAACGTCCCAGCAGTCTTGACTCTGTTCGTGTACGAAATACCGTTCATACGTAGGTCGGAACCCGATTGATACCGTGCCCTGTCAGAAGCACTCACGTCAACACTTTCCGCAAAGCTCGCAGCAAACACCCCTAGTCCCGCTGTAAGGATCATCAACAGCGAAAGCCGAGAATAGTGCCTCGGGTTTCGTGCCATCTGCCATAAAACCAAAGACACGGCCGGCGAAACAAGCCCGGAAATCCGTGGAAGTGACGTCAACCTCGCAACAACCTCCACCATCGCCGGGAACGCCCGAAGCGCAACAAATCCGCCAAACGCCAGCACCAACGCCGGCATAGCTACGTTTATTTTGTCGACCTGCGCTGCCCCGACACCCGGAACGTCCACGAACGAACCATCGCTCGTTAGCTGCGATGCGAACAACAGCAATAAACCGAACAAAACGATATCGAGATAGTACTTCTGCATCGCACCCTGCGGCGATGGCCGGGTCGATTCGCGCACGCTACTCACGACCGTCCGTTTTGCCGCCAACGACGCCGGAATCACCATCGCCAGGAAGCCCGCAACTCCCGTCAAAATCGACACAACGTACGCCGCCTGCCCGAGGCTAACCGGAAGCGGATCACCACCGTTTAGCCCACTGAACAATGGAATGACACCAAGCCACTTCACAACCAGTGCGGCGATCGGTGGCGCAAGCAATATCGCCAGCAACGCAACCACAGCACCTTCGACCACGAACGCGCCAACCACCTGCCGCACCGTGGCAGCCCGGGTTCTCAGTCGAGCGATATCGTCGCGCTGCGTCTCCACCATCAGTATCGACATCGTGCCAATGAAATACAGAACCACTGCGGCGATCACCGAGAACACCACCGTCATCGGCAGTCGGCTAAAAAACGTCTGCTGCTGGTTCCGTTCTAGTAATGACTGAAGCGGGATGTTCTGCGAATAGCTGGTGATCTTTGGCTGAAGCTCGGCCTTGAGTTCGTCGAATCCCAACAGCAGCTTGTTCGCATCCGAAGCATTCACACGTGAAGAATCCACGTGGAACCGCCAGAAGTACCGAACTGTCATCCCCGGCAAATACGGCCCAACCACCGATTCAAACACACCGGGGTCAGGTATCAACGGTAAGAAATTGAGATCAGGATCGCCCAGAAAGAATTTGTCCGCGACATCCGACCAGAAATTGGGATCAGCCCCACTGCGTGCAAAGGTGCCAGAAATCCTGACTGCAATCGAATCGTTCAGATCGTCCCAGAACGGTGCAACGACCACTGTGTCACCAACCACCAGCTCAAGCAGTCCGACCGCACTCTCTTCTAGAGCCACATCAATCAGTAACTGCCCCCGCTCATTCTCGCCAACAATCGCAGACGGCCACGAACCAGCGGTCAAAATCGAATTACTCCGCAGATCTGGAGCGTTAATCAGAACTGCGCGCAGTGAATCGTCAAGCTCGGTATCGGGTGACTTTGCTTGCTTAACCATTAGCGTCGTCGAACCGTAGGCGAGAGTCAGGTCGGTAATGATTGGAGAAGCGAATTCGTTAACCGAACTCTCAACCAATTCCAGTATCCTGCGGTTACTTGCAGCGTCAATATCCGTTTCTCGACCCGATATGACTATGTCGTGGCTACCCACTCTGTCGTTCGATATCTCGCGCGTCAGGGCGATGTCGCCAAGCGAATCGAAGTAGATAACGCTGGCGGCAATTGTCACCACCGCGGCCATCACTCCAACCGAAACCACCGCTAACATCAGCCAGTGCGAGCGGCTGCGGCGAGCAACAAACCTCATGAAATCGCGCAACTCCATATCAGCCCTTACTCCCGGATGACCGCACGATGGCCGCAACGCTAATTCGTCTTACCGAAATCCCGTCGAATACCGAAATAACTAATCCAACAGCCAGAAGAGCAACGACAAGTCCGCCGATAAAAATCCAGTCAGTCGAAAACACGATCGGTGGCAGTGGATTCATGTTCGAATCAGTCTGCGATGCGGTATCGACAGCAATACGCGCCATCACCAATCCAGCGCCAACCCCGGCTGCAACTCCCACTCCCAGTACAATCAGCTGCTCGATCACACTAATAAAAATGAGGCCCCGTTTTCGCACCCCCAATGCACGCAACACCGCCAAATTGAACTTATCTCCTGCTGGTCGCATGGGAACAAACGTAAGCAATCCCAGAATAGCTAGCCCAACCGCCAGGCCCCCAGTGATAATCGATGCCCCTCGCCAACCGGCGACTGCCAGCGGGGTCACCACCGAAGTTCGCTGAACCTCATCCCGGTCGACAACGCTCAAAAGTCCACCGATTTCCGAAGACACCGCATCGATAACAACATCGTCTTCGGTGTCATCCAATCCGATGAAAACCTCAGCCGCAAAACGAGCCGAGTTGGCACTGCTCAATGCCAAGTGACGCCACAGCTGGGTAACAGCCACAACCGCGAAACCACCACTTTCGGGATCCAGCGTCGGGAAGTAGTCTGTGACACCGATAATTCGGACCGGTATTGAACGACCGAACACATGAACGACCGAAAGGTCGCCAACCGCCGCATTATTCGAAACCATTGCCAACTGGCTGAACACTATCGGCACCGTTTCTTCAAGCGATCGCACTACACCGCGAACACCTGCATCGGTGCCAATACCTAGGTCAATTTGAAGCCCGTTGTCTAAACTGGATACACCATCAGTACTGCGAGCGTATTCGAACCCCAGCGTCTGTGTACCCGAACCCCGAGACGACGCCAGAGGTTTCCACACCCCATCGCCAATTTCGGCACCGCCATCAAACGAATCGAGCACCACTAGATCCCAAACTAGTTTCGCCGCCGAGGAAGGCCGAGATTCACCCATCGAAAATAGCGGCAACTCATACATCAGATCGTCAACCTGGATACTTATCGGAGTCCCCAGTTCATCGGAAGTAGTCTCAAAAAAAGTAAGCCCGACTATCTCAACTGGCCTAATTGCTATCCCCGGAATAAAGCCCATCCGCACCTGCCAGTCCCGACTGTTCACTGGCCCCAGCCCGACAGAGTGGGAAAGACCATTGGCATCGAGCAACCGGATACTGGCTTTTATGTTGCGTTCGATCAAGTTCGACCGCATCCTGAGACCGACGCGATCAGCCAATTCGGGAACCAGCAATGGTTCGATTTCGGAATCGGGCTCCATTTCCGTAATCAGTGCCGCTAGATCCGATGCTGCATAATCGTCCCGGAACACACCAATGCGACTGTACTCACTCGGCTCGATCGCCAGAAACTCGAACGGCGCACCCCGGCCGCCAAGCCTGATGTCGCCGGTACTACGGAACCCCGCCGAAACGCCTTCTACACCATGTATCTCCCTCAACCGCTCCAAAACCTCGGTCCGCGTTCCGCTGCCCAGATCGACAGGGTATACACGCAAATCAGCCCCG
>CAJQSP010000081.1 GCA_905614375.1 uncultured Dehalococcoidales bacterium
AAGTATCTTGCGGCAGGTTCTCCCAGATCCTTTGGATTATCTGAATTCGCTCGACCATACGTTGAAACGGGTATGGCGGCCTTTACGACAGGTGACCATGTAGATGTGTATTTTCAAGGTGGAGGACCTGACTCAACGGTAGTGGAAGTTGAACTGTCTGGTTCCCGTAATCTAGTGGTAGGGATTCATCAAGCGGTCAAGTACCGTGCATTGGCAGCTTCTCGAGATGGACAAATCTACACCCCAGGCTCCGAGCTATACAAAGCGGCTGTCGTGGCACTCGAGGTCGATTACGATAACGTTCGAGCGGCTGCATATGCTTTGGAAGTTAGTCTGTATAGGGTTACAGACAATTTAGAAATCAAGCTCGTGCAAGGACTATCTTGACAACACCTGTCGGAACACAACAACAAGTCAAAGCAAAGCCTCCAAAAGCGCTCGGAACTATCAGCTTGTTTTCTGGTGCCGGCGGTTTAGATATTGGCTTCGAGCAGGCAGGATTTAAAACACTATCCACGTTTGACAATGATCACGATTCCGTTAAAACGTTGCGGGCTAACGCGTTGTTTAGTGATACGCACGTTAGGCTTGGGGATATAACTGAAGCTGACCCTGAGTTATTTATCGCCGATAAATCAATGCACCATGGAGAGACCGTTGTGATCGGGGGGGCGCCATGTCAACCCTTCTCAAAAAATGGTTATTGGGTTAAGAACTCGAATCGGCTAATTGAACGTGATCCCAGAAACCTTCTCGACTACTTTATCGGTGTCGTTAAGCATACAAATCCGGCTGCATTCGTCTTCGAAAACGTAGCCAGCATTTTGCACCCTTCAAACAAAGAAGTATTTTCGAATTTTGTAACTGAAATTTCCACTTTAGATTTTAATGTGAAGGTTTTGAAATTGGATGCACGTGATTTTGGTGTTCCGCAACGCCGCCAAAGAGTATTTGTTGTTGGCACAAAAGGATCATTTAAAACGGATTCTCCCCCCACTACCCACGTGAAAGATGGAAGCGATCTAACTGGCTCATTGCCTGAATACGTATCTGCAGGGAACGCAATCGGTAAATTCGACAAGAGCAAGTATTCTGAGGCTGAGGAAATTACCACAGGCAAAACTTGGAGTGACCAACTCTATGAGGTTCCACCGGGCAAAAATTATCTTTACCTTACTGAAAAACGTGGGCACCCCGATCCTGTGTTCAAATACGGTACTCGGTTTTGGAACTTCTTACTGAAGTTACATCCAGGCGACACGTCCTGGACAATTTCCGCCAACCCTGGTCCTTGGATAGGCCCATTTCATTGGACCTCTCGACGTCTGAGAGTGCCTGAAATAGCGGCCATTCAGACATTTCCAGCGAATTATAAGTTCTCAGGCAACAGACGCTCGATTCAGAAACAAATAGGGAATGCCGTGCCACCATCTATGGCTCGAGCTGTCGCCAAGTTCGTCGCAGATTCGCTTCGGTGAGCCAGTCAGAATTAAAAGTAGTCAGTACATTCAGCGGCGCGGGCGGAATTGACTTGGGATTCGCATCTGCCGGGTTCAAAACCGTATTCGCAACAGATATATGGGACGTTGCTTGTGAAACGCTATCATCCAATGGCATTGCTGCATCCATCAAATGCGACGACTCGTCGAATATTGATTTTCGGTATGCAGTCTCGACAGTAACTGATCCAGATGACATTGATGTTGTTGTTGGTGGACCGCCATGTCCTCCGTACTCAAAGTCTCGGTTTTACTTGAAATCTAAACCTAGGGCTCTGGAAGATGATCTTAGTCATACTTTAATCGATTACATTCGATGCATTGACGAGATACGTCCGAAAGTACTGTTTTTTGAGAACGTTCACGGGTTTGTGTACAAACCTCATCAACAGTCTTTTGTTTTACTTACCTCGGAACTACAGAAAATCGGGTACCAGCTTTCTTTCGGTGTCGTAAATTGTGCGGATTACGGTGTGCCGCAAACAAGGGAGCGCTTTATATGTGTAGGAACAAGAAGTGATATGCCGTCATTTCAGTTTCCGGCAACGACTCATCAAGCCTTACCCGTTGACTCAAACCACAAATACCAGATTGAGGAAGACCGACTAGCTAACATTGGTGGAGATATTCAGGGTATTGATAAGAATGTGCTGCAACCATGGGTTACTGCCGGTGATGCCATAGGTGACATAGATTTCCTCTTAGCAGAGGATGATCTAAAACGCGCTGGATCTAAGCACAAACATCTTTTGGAAAAAGTCCCACCAGGGGACAATTATCTGTTCTTCACCGAGCACCGAGGGCATCCAGATCCAGAGTTTATATGGCGATCTCGGTATTGGTCGTTTTTGTTGAAATTATCTCCCGAAAGACCTTCCTGGACTATTCAAGCGAGTTTCTCCAACAATATGGGGCCGTTTCATTGGCGCAACAGATTTCTTCGGATCGAAGAAATCAAAAGGCTTCAGACCATCCCGGAAGAGCACTTACTAGCAGGAGAATTCCTCGATCAGTGGCGCTTAGTCGGGAATGGTGTGCCGCCTGAATTGGCCCGGGTATTTGCTGTGGCTATAAAAACACAGCTATTCGCATAGTTTTCAAAACAAGAACCTCGCTCGGCGGTAACTGAGCAAGATCCAGGCGGCACAACCACAAGACTTGGGTAAGTGGGATCTTGCCGAGGTGAAGAGTTTGTCATCAGGGAAGAAGGTTCATGACGTCGATATGTCTATTTTAAAGATTTAGCGCTGGTAAGTATTCGCAATTGAGCATTGATTGAATAGGGGTGCCTACGCACCACATGGAACCGAACTAGGGCTAAAGAATTTTTCGAGTATCTGAGTTGAATTTGTTCAGTGAGGGATGTTTGATCGAAATATCACCACCGATTACCACATGTGCTGCTTGTGTAGATGTAAATACCACGCTAGTATTGCGTGTATGAATTCTCCTAATCAAACAATTCTTTCTAGCGAGCAGGCACTGTTACGCGGGGCTCTGTATGACCAGCGCCAAGCAATAGACCGGCTGTTGCTCATGCTCGATGACCCCGATGCTTCTCTTGTCGTCCTGATGGATCAACTAGAAGCGCTCGATCATCTGAATGAGTACAGATTCCAGCTAGCGAAATCTTTCCGCGGTCATGCCAGTGAGACACGTAGATTGAAGGCTGAGCGATCGGTTCGTCAATACGTCCTCCAAGCTCTGGAGGTGCTTTCGCTCCCATTGCCAGCTGGCCACATCCAGGATTTCGTATGGGTAAATGAACGAGTCGAGCTCAATACTCGGAGTTTCGGGGCCTTGAGGCGCGACGAATCACGCGCATGGAGGAGATCTGCTGGACAAAGAAGGGTCGCGTACGTGGTACCGGCCCTTGATTCCGCTGGTCATTCACAGGCCAAGTGGATGGCGCGCTCTGACTGGCCGTTGTGGCAACGAATCGTAGTTGATGGAGCCGGCCGGTTATTTGACTTGAAATGGTTGATTCAATTGTTTGAGGCCCGATCTCGATCGATGGAGGCGGGAAGGGCTGCTCCCCTCGAGCATCTAATTAGGAAATATTCCGGTGAGATTTTGGATATGGCTCCACCGGGTGACCCGGGTGGGCCGGTGGAGCCGTCGTGGTTGGCAAGCGTACGACAAGCCGTTACTGCCGAACTTGATTCGCTAGAGCCAGTAGTGATCACCCGGCAGCGAGAGGCTCAGGAATCACTTATCCTCCTCCCAGAAGAAAACAAGGTGTGGGGCCTATAGTAGCGTGTATCTTCCACGGATTGACAGCGTGGAAGATACACGCTACTATAGTGGTATGGCAAGCAGAATAGAAAACATAATTATTGAAATCCAACACTCCGAACTGCCGCTAGGGACGGATCGGTTCCAGATCAGTGAGCACGCTACGAATCGTTTTATCCAGCGAGTCGCTCCGAAAATTCCGGACTCGAGCGCTGTTAAAATATTTCAGTGTTTAGTCACACAAGGCCGTACTCGGGCCACGCCGCGCTGGTGGATGAAGCACAAAATTACGATAACCCCTGGAATGAGGTTCTTGTACTGGGCTCATCTTCCGGACGTGTGTGCCATCGTGCGAAACGGCACGGTTGTGACTGTGATGACGAAGAGTATGTTCAAATCAAAGCCATCGGTTTCGGCGGAGACAGAGCGATCAAATACCTGGAAGCGAAACCATAAACGAAGATCGAGACACGTTTTCAAGCTTGTCGAAGGAGATGTAGCGTGAGCGCCGGACCAAAATTAACAGATGAAGATCGCCTTCGCCTTCAACAACTCAAACTAATGGAATGGGCCGAGACGAGGTCAAGTTCTAAGGAGGTCGTGGCAAAGGCCGAGGATCGTCAGATTCCGGTTGAAAACATCGCCGACAATTGGAGTTTGACTCAAGATTTAGACCTGTCACCCTGGCAGAAATCGGCGCGTGATTCTTGGTTCGATGCGGGGCGCCGTGGGACTGTCAAGGTGGTTACCGGAGCGGGCAAGACAGTGCTCGCCATGGCTATCACGGAGCGATTGCAGGCGGAGGATCCAGATTTGCGCGTCGCGATTGTTGTCCCGACGATCGTGTTGATGAACCAGTGGTTAGATGTATTTCAAACCCACTCTAACTTGCCGGGGTCGTTGATCGGACGACTCGGAGGTGGTCACACGGACAATTTCAGTGATGGCCGACGAGTATTGATATGTGTTTTGGCGTCCGCTCGACGACTATTGGCAAACGATGTGGCGCAAGCTGAAATTAAAGAGCATCTCCTACTGATAGCCGATGAGTGTCATCGTGCCGGGGCTCCTGAAATGTCCTCGGTTCTAGAAACCGGAAGGCGGTACAGTCTTGGACTATCCGCTACTCCTGAAAGGGATGACCAAGACATAAGTAATCAAAATACTGAATATGAAGATTCCAATTTAGGAAAAGCCCTCGGAAAGATCATTTACGAGATGACGTTCTCCGATGCAATTGAACTTGGCGTACTTCCTCGATTCGAGCTCCAGCACTACGGTTTGTCGCTAGAACCTGGCGAAGCTAATCGATACGAGGCCTTAAGCCGGTCGATTTCAGACGCTCGAAAAGAGTTGACGTCAGCATCACCAAGTGCTCATAACGCAGGCCCGGGTGGACTAACCGTATGGGCGCGCCGTACTGCCGCAAGGGGCGGACCGTTATCTGGCTTAGCGATGAAGTTCGTCAACGACACGAACCGGCGCAAGCAACTGCTCTATCGGGCAAAGAGTCGGTCCGTCGCTACGCAACAACTAGTGCGCGAAGCATTAAAGTCTCGACCGGATGCCCGTGTCATTCTTTTTCACGAGAGTATCGACGAGGTCATTTCAATTTTCGAGACGTTGAGACATGACGGTATACCTGCGGTTATGGAGCATAGCGAGTTGCCTAACTCATTGCGGGAGTCGACGCTTGAACTCTTCCGCAGCGGCTCGGCGAAAGTCGTGGTATCCGCACGATCACTCATTGAAGGTTTTAACGTTCCTGAGGCCGATCTCGGGATTATCGTTGCATCTTCCAGTTCTCCACGACAGCGCATTCAGAGTATTGGCCGGGTCCTGAGGGCTCATCGAGGATCAGAAGGAGACGAAAAGTCATCTAGAGTGTGCATGTTGTATATTCGCGACTCAGTCGATGAGGGAATTTACGAGAAAGCGGACTGGGACCAATTGGTGGGTTCAGATAGGAATCGGTACTTCAACTGGGATCCACTCATGGCTCCGATTGAGCAAGCTGGCCCCCCTCGTATATCTCTGCCAAATGAAACTGAAATCGACTTCGATCTCCTAGAGTTTGGAGACGAGTATTCTGGCAGATACGAAGGCACGGAGTACTCGACCGATTCGAGCGGAAACATCTTGGATTCCGACGGGAAATTCGTAGCAAATCCTCAAGATATTCCGTCCTTGGTGAATGGGCTAAAAGGGAGGCCTGGACGTTTTCGTGTGACCGCTAAAAATCTGGCAATTCTTGTGAGGGTGCAGAGGGGGCCTGATGATTGGAAGACCCTGTTTGGAGGGATCATCCCAGACTTGTTTGAGATTCAGACCGCATCGGAAGCCGCTGGTGATTTCGACGTGACGGAATTAAAGATCGGTGATCTGTATTCCGGACCTGTTGATCCGGCCACGGAGTATAAGTTCCGCCAACGATCTGGAGGCATCATCGCTAAACGGGTACGCGGGGGTGAGGTTTTTGCCCATGGTGCAAGTGCCGACACGTTGGTATCCGCGTTGACCGCAATCCGGCGAACAGATTCACCGGTGTCGAAAGTATTCCTAAACAATCTCGGTCATGCATTTTGGCGGGAAAGCGGAATAGCTCGTTTCATCGGAAAGATCGATGAGGCTTTGCAGTTTCCGATAGAGGAGCAACATGAGTAATTCTCGATTCACCCCGTCTCAACCTCAGATCTGGTCGGGTAAGTACAAGCGCGTTCCCGGCGACAACACGGCATTTCATGTCTCACAGGTCAATGGCCAGTGGCATCCAAATGCGTCGCGCTCGATTGGCTCCGAAACGGCCCAGTGCAATATGGTCGCATCCGGTACCAGCAGAGCGTTAGCGTCGGCTGTGGTCGACGGGAAGCGTTATTTGGGAGGTAGCGGTGGCGGAAGCTTCCTTATCAACGAGTTTGGACAAGTACTGGTACCTGCGCAGAACTGGACAGCCACGCACAATAATCATGTAGCGATTGTCGGGTCGTTCAGCGGCTCACTATTACTAGAGGATCCGTTTATAGGTGATGATCTAGTCGATTTTGTCGCAACTTCACATCTGCAACTAGGTAGTGTCTGGGAGCGACCGTATATTGGAATGCCCTATAATTTGAGTAGGCGTAACGAGATCTATTTTTGGGAAAGTACGTCGACCGGCAGCTGGAAGAATCAACCGCCAATTGAGGATAGCGCTCTGATTAACTCTATTCGGCAAGTCAGACCGAGAGGAGCTGTAAGGTTTCTGGTCTCGTACGGTGGAATCGTGCTGACCAAGGTGCCAAAAGAGGACTTGAGGGAAGAACTCTGGGAACCACGGTACGTGACACAGATCGATAATAGGCGATGGTTTTCAAAGGAGGCTTAGTTTGGCTCAGCGATATAAAAAGTTCGAAGGCAACTGCCCAAATTCGGTCAGCAAAGACGCCAAGTATGCGATCCGCTCGATCGGAAGACGGACGGCAGTAACCGTCACGTATCGTACGTCTGACGGAGAGCAGTGGCTCGCCTCGACCACTGAACACCCAGACCTGGCAGAGATCGTTAACTCGATAAAAACCGGTGTTGGTAGTGCTCCAAATGGACCGTTTTACATTAACGAATATAGTCAGGTAATCGTTCCAGTAGGCGAGCAAGCCGAATACTACGTGGCCAATGACATTTATGGTCTTCCACTAAAATTTGAATTCGAAGGGAACATACTTAGTGGAGAAGGTGTCGACCTACAGGGAATCCCTGTCGAACCCGGCGATCTGTGGGTGGGACCTCACCCCGGTATTCCTTACGTGCTGCGGGCTGGTGGCGACGACATTTACTACGAGTCGTCTCCAAGACCATTCGTGACTAGGAGGTCTTTGCTAAGCGATCACGTCGGTGCCGATTCGGCGGCAAGCATGGCTATGCGAATCCGTAGCGTAAAAGGCTGGCAGGGTGGACGGTTTTACGTCAATGAGTGGCAGGAAATGTTCGCGCCTGTATCCACTCAACATAGTCTTGAGTATCGCTACATCGGGCACCTTGAAGAGAACGATCCATGGTTCCCGCAACCTTAGGTATGAATCTGGTTCCCGAATTGAAGCAGGCCTAAACGGTACTGATAGAACCATCCGGTGAGAGCCGTGCTGGCGTCCGTCTTTGGAAGTGTTCGGCGGTGGCGGTCGGAGGGGTTCAAACTCGAGCTAGATACAAAACATCGAACGGTGCGAATTAACGTAAGGATCGTTTAGTGTCCACCGACGACAGTATGTCCCCGCGACCTTAAGTGCTGAGCCAGGCTGTTCTCTTCTCTGAGAGATGCTAACTCCGTCATTGGGTTAGGTCGTCTCAAGAATGCCATGTTGAGATTTAATCCGAATCTTTTTACGTAAGGACTGGCTTGGTGGCCTCGCATGTGTCGCTCGAACCGTTGTTGCGGTTCAAGGCCCGTTTGTCCAACGTATAGACACTGGAGAGATGGATCTGCGTCAAGATTAAGGCGCTGTACCTTCGCAAGTTCAGAAACAGTGTCATCTAGTTCGATTACGTAGACGCTGCGATTCTCTAGTGGTTTCGGGTTCATTACCGCCCAACCTTGCGATCTGAGCTGGGTAGTGATTCTATCGATGCTAGACACTACCCCCCAACGGGTGGTGTGGCTCGTGCTGAATTCGCTGAGAATCTCAGAACCGTACTTGCAGATGAGCCGGTTCGATGATTCTTCGAAGCTATTGGCTGCGTAGGTTTCAGAAGGATTTACTTTCAAACTCTCTATAACAACGTTTGGTTTTCCTTGGATGTAGTCTGGATTTAAATCCTGGTATTTACTACTCAGGCGTTGGTTGCCTTCGAGCAAGATCACGTAAACATATGATCTCTGACGGCGAGGTCGTCGATTACTTTCGGTCATCAGGCGTGTTTACCTCGAATCCCCAGCGATTCTTGAAATTTCTTTCGCGAGTATTTTTAGTGCGTCGATATCGCTGTCAGTGAGATCTTTCACGAAAACGGTTGGCCAACCGCCTTTGATTTCAATTGAACTGAACTCACCAATCGATTGATGGAGCGTGTTGAGGTAAAAATCAATGATGGCTGGATTCTGAGTTAGGTTGCTGCGTAAAGCACCAAACGGAATCTGAAGCCTGAAATCCTTGCCGCTTCTAATACTCCAGGCTGCGATCGTTTTATCTCCGACGTCGTAGTCACATGAAAATCCCGGTTTACGCCCCATACCAGGAACGATCACATCGGCATGTTCACTCGCGAACTCCATCAGTCGGTTGAAGTTGTCGAATTCTGTTGTCGTCGTAACTCCTGAAAACCACTCACTGATGGACTTTTGATTCCATTTTGAGGCCACCTTTTTCCACCGAGCGGGTCTGTTCGATAAAGTAGTACTGGATTTCATTTTTCTGGTTTTCCTCGATTCTTAAAATTTCGCTATCAAATTGAGCGGGTCGGTTTAGTTCGGCATCATCATATCGGAGTCTTTTTCTTTACTAAATATCGCGCAGCGTCGATGTAATTATTGGAATAGGCCTATAGATAACGCGTGTGATCTAGACTTAGCGCTTCGTATATAACGTGCATAGATGAAGTTCCATCGCAATCCGTCAGTTTAGTGGGCACCTGTTATTTATAGATCGGAATTACGAATGCAGAAGATGCTCTCAAAATCGAAATTTGTCGGTGGCTGGCAGTGTGAGAAGCAGGCTTATTTAACGGCAAACCACCCAAAACTGGCTACACCGTTTGATCCAGCTACAATCGCACGATTTGTGGGCGGTACCCGTTTTGGTGAGTTGGCACATTCGGTCTGGCCGGATGGTGTCTTGATCGATTCTCCAGCGTTCAAACATGAAGCCGCCGTCGAATGGACAAAGGAACTGACCGACGGAGATAGCGTTGACGTAATTTTTGAAGCCGGTTTTACGGAAATCGGGACTCGCGTGAGAGCTGACGTGATGGTCAGAAATCGAGAGAGAAATGTATGGAATCTTGTCGAGGTGAAAAGCGCTTCATCTCCAAAGCAAGTTCATGATATCGACATGGCGATCCAGCGTGCAGTGATTGAAGCATCCGGTATTACTGTCGGGACGACCGGGGTGATGCTGGTTGACGCAGACTATGTAAGGGGCGACGGCGTCGAGCCTAACGGTCTCTTTAAAATCGTTGACCGGACGGTGGAAGTTATAGCTTTACTTCCTAAAATCACCAAGTTGAACAGCCATTTACTCCAAGTTATTAATTCGGATGAAGTTCCTGACATTGAGATTGGGCCACATTGCGAAGAGCCTTACGGTTGCCCGTTTTTTGCACATTGCACTAACGGTCGACCAAGAGACTGGGTAAAGAACTTGCCCGGGTTCGGGTTACGAAAGGTTGCCGAATTTGAGTCACGAGGATTGATCGGAGTCAAAAACATCCCAGATGATGAGCCTCTGAATGCGCTGCAGGAGCGAGCTGTTCAGACATCTAAAAGCGCAACTCACTGGGTTTCAGATCAACTCAAAGAAAATCTGGCTAAAGTTGGATACCCAATTAGATTTATTGACTTCGAAACCGCAAGTCCTACGGTCCCCATGTACTCAGACACCAGCCCAAGAGAGCTGCTGCCATTCCAATGGTCTTGCCACACTCTGAACGATGACCAGAACCTTTTGCACTCGGATTTCTTGGCGGTCGGTGATGTTGATCCTCGCCGTGAATTTGTCGAGAGCCTCTTGCGGGCGGTGGGTACTCACGGACCTGTACAGGTGTACTCAAGTTATGAGGAGTCGACACTAAAAAAACTGTCTGACAAATTCCCTGATTTGTCCGTCGACATCGAGAAGTTGGTAGATAGGTTTGTTGATCTTCTGACATTGGTCAAAGAGAACTACTACCACCCTGGGTTCAAGGGGTCATTCTCGATCAAGAAAGTTCTGCCGGTGATGGTTCCGGGTTACGACTATTCGGATCTGGCGATTGGCGAGGGTGAAACTGCGTCGGCAGCGTTTGTGGATATCGTCGAGGGGCGAGTTGATGAGGACGAACTGGATAACGTTCTATTCGACCTATTGGAATACTGCAAACGAGATACCGAAGCCATGGTTCGGATTTGGCAAAGGCTTCAGATGATAGCCATGAACGGAGATACGTAAGCATGGCTAGGATGATTCCTGAATTGACCGATGAGCAGATTTTGGCGGCGCACGATAGTGAGTCCGAATCACGAGTGTATCGATCCTTACGGGATCAGCTTTCGGATGACGTTACTGTTCTGTATTCGGTGCCATGGATAGAGACTTCTAAGTCAGGAAGCACGGATGGCGAGACTGACTTCGTTGTGATAGATCCTTCGAGAGGGATTTTGGCCCTCGAAGTAAAAGGTGGAACTTCCGAGGTCGGACCAGGCGGGCGTTGGTCGACTCGCGGTGCCAACGGCGCAATCGTGCCAATAAAGAATCCGTTCCAACAGGGTGTGAAGTCGAAAAATGTCCTTAGGAGACAGATACATTCGATTCCCGGTGTCGATACAGAATCAATGGTTTTTGGTCACTGCGTTGCCTTACCCGATGCCTATGCGAGTCCTGGTAATTTAGGGCTCGATGCACCTAATGAAATACTGCTGGTTGAGGGCGACTTTGCGTCGATTGAAGGCAAGATCAACTCGGTCTTTGAGTACTGGTCGGATCGAGAGCACCGAATGCTCCCGACTGACGTTGTCGACCTAATTGCATCTCGGATATTTCCACGTCAGGTCATTGGTCCGTCATTAGGTGTCGAAGTTCGATCAGCTGAAGAACGGATTATCGAGCTGACCAAGCAGCAGTGCCGTTATTTGGGATTTTTGCGAAATCAACGCCGGGTCTGCATCGAAGGATCTGCGGGAACCGGTAAGACCGTACTGGCGTTGGAAAAGGCTAAGCAGCTTGCTGCTGATGGCGTTCCGACATTGCTGACGTGTTTCAACAATCAGTTGGCGTCCAGATTGGCCTTGGCGGCCGAGCATATTGAAAATCTGACAGTTCAGACGTTCCACGACACATGTGTAAAGTTCGCCGAAGAGGCAGGCTTGGAACTACCTGCTGACAGCTCAGGATTCAATTCAGAATTCTTTGATGTGAAGTTGCCTGAACTGATGCTGAGAGCGATTGATCTTGTGCCGGATAGACGATTTGGTGCAGTGGTAATCGATGAGGCTCAAGATCTTCAGCCAGAATGGTGGGAGCTACTAGAGTTGCTGTTGGACGATGATGAAGGCTGGCTTTGGGCGTTCCGTGACTCGGGGCAGAATCTTTACGGTCGTGAAGCTGAACTTCCGGCTCGCATGTTGGCGTTTCCTTTAGAAGAGAACGTCCGCAATACCCAAAAAATTCATGCTGCGGCCGCACAGTTTGCGCCGGGCGATCATGGGATTTGTATCGGCCCTGATGGCGGTGACGTTCGGTACGAATTCGCCACGAACCCACGGGCGGTTAGGTCAGTGGTCGGACGAGTGTTACATCAGTTGATCAACGACGAGGGACTGAACCGTCAAGACGTGATCGTGCTTACTGCAAGTTCAAAGGCGAACAGCGCTCTGGCTGACATGGAGAGAGTCGGATCATTTGATTTGAAGAGGTTCGGCGAGGATGGCTCTGGGATCGCCGTTGAGTCAGTATGGCGCTTTAAAGGCTTGGAGCGCCCTGCTGTGATCGTGACCGACCTAACTGCGAGCACCCGAGATGCGCTCCGCTATGTGGCGATGACGAGAGCTAGGAGTGTGTTGGTGATGGTGGGTGAGGAGGCAGGATTGAGGCGCGGATAATCATTGTCGAGTGTCCGAGATGCATAGAACTGGGCGGTAGATGGTAATTATCAGACAGTTTTCGGAATCAGGTCGTCTCCGAGGACTTTGATTAAACTTTCGATTTTCTCAATATTTTTGGCGAGTGTGTGATGATCGAACTGGTTGCCTATGAACCAGTCCTTTTCATATCCGGTGCCCGATAACTTACTTATTGCGGTACCGAACTTTTGCAACGATTCTCGTTCAAACTCCTCAAGATTCAAAAACCTGTCAATGACAACACCAACGGTAAAATCTCTCATACCCATCCAACCTGTTCCCGCAGGGAATAGCCAGCATAGGGTCATTGTCTGACTAAGCTGAATTCTCCATGACGCCCCTACGCTACCGGGTTTCGGGATTGCACCGATCTGTTCTATAGCTCGCGTAACACGCTCGATTTGATCTCTGAACGAGCTTGGTTCGACAGAGGTCAGTAACGACTCCGTCGAGATAAATGATCTGGGGCCAGAGCTACGTGCAGCGCGCGCATACGCCGACCTACCGGTGACTCTGGGCACAAACGCTCTCAACCCTGATTCGCTTTGAAACAACTTTATTTCAACCGCGACAACATCAGTCAGTGTCATCTGCCCGTTTAAGAAATCTACTATCGTTTGCAGTTCTCTTGGTATTTTTGGCGCTGCGAACACGAGCCTGACACGACCTTCGTCCAGATTTTCATCGACTCGTTCCCAGAAAGCGTCTACTTTGTCGAGATCTGTGTCTCCTGTGAGCTCGATTGTTGCACTCGCAATATCTTGACCGTGTGCTGACAGTGATGACTCGGTCAACTCTCTGGCGCGTCCATGCGCCCAATGGGCTCGAATGTTTGCTGCGTAGTCGAGCATTTGGGCTACTACTTGTCGTCGTAGCTCAGAGTTGCCACTGTTTTTACATTCGACAAGAGTCGGAATAGCGTCTTGGTCAACCAACAGGTGGTCGAGGCTCCACCGATTTCCAGATCCTGAGCTATCGGGGATGCCGGCTTCCCTTCGGATCAATAACCACCTACGAGGATTTTCTGGTTCGATTTGATCGCCTGGAATCAAGTCCGGTTGAAGTTCTATCGCTCGTTGCAGCCGGTCTTCGTCTTCAAAAGGAATTTCGGACATAACTCCCTGAAATTGTTCGTTCTCATCGATCAAGAATATTTTTCCTGTTGTCATCTAAGTATCTCCGCTTCGAAGCTATTTCGAGAGATTGAATTTTTGTTTGATGAACCGCTCGAAGGTTCCTTCGCCACTGAATTCCTGTAACAAAATAAAATAAGGGTGCATTTGTGCCATTGTTAGTAAGCTCTGACCAGCCGGATTGAAATGTTGTGAACTTGTTTAAGCCATTCTCTTAGTAAACTCAAGTACGGCTTGCTGAAAGTTTTCGACATCCAATGGACTAAGTTCTTCGAGTATCGGCCATTTCCCGTTTATTGCAACGTTCAAGAAACCTCCACCCAATTGGTTCAAGATATCGCAAAAAATCTCATCAGGACCTGAGATCTCAGAAAATCCTAATTCGATATAGTTCCAAGATAGTTCGAGTCTCAATGGCAGGGTAGGACCACTCCCCCTAACCGTCCAAATAGTGACAAGTGATCCGTCTGAAGGTCGTGCAAATCTATACGAAAATCCTGGCCGTACACCACTGGAAGGTTCGATTCTGTCGGCATGTTTCATCGCAAAATATAGAAGTGATGCAAATGATTTGGTTTCAAATGAGGCTTCGGAATCGTTTAGATAGTCATTGATCGTCGATCGATTCCACCCGCTTCTGGATGTTGATCCCCAGAGGACCGACTCCAATTCAGAACCATTATTGAGATTCGGTCGATTCGCCATATTCAAAAATCCTTTAGAAAACCCGAACTTTACACGTTCATCTCGCAGCTGCAAAACCTCTATTTGGTGGTTCAAATCCGCCTGTCGCCTCCATCTCAACTCAAACTGAAGGAGCTCCGGAGAAATCCGGGGCTTTTTCGCGTTTGACAGCCACTTAAATAGGTCTAGCCCAAACCACTGTGGTTGAATCCTTTTAATATTCAACCACAGCGAGACCAAAAGATTTCTATACAACCCATTCAGGGTGCAAATCGGCGCGTACTGCGTCCATGTCCAGGTCGGTGCCAAGTCCTGGCTTGCCGTTCAACACGAGCTTGTTTCCTTGCCAGTTGAAAGGTTCGACCGTGTATCGATCGTAAGCAGGCTTGAAGTCGAGGGCGTGCTCGAGTCGATAGAAGTTCGGAGTGCTCATCGAAACATGTGCTCCACCGAGAATCTGACCGGGACCTTGTGCATTGTGAGGGCTGATCGGAATGTAGTAGGTTTCAGCCATCGTAGCTATTTTCTTCAGCTCAGAAATTCCGCCGGTCCATGTCACATCAGGCATGATGAAATCAGTCAGGCCTTCGTGGAGAATTTGCGAATAATCCCAACGTGTAAAGAGTCGTTCACCAAGGCACATTGGTGCTCGCATCTGTTGGCGTACCGATCGAAGTCCCTCAATGCCTTCTGGGGGGAGCGGTTCTTCAAACCAGTCGATTTTAGATTCATCGTAAAGACGGTTGGCTAGGCGAACAGCTGTTCTGACGTTAAAGTTTCCGTGGGCGTCGATTAGTACTTCTACGTCCGAGCCAACCGCCTCACGTACTGCTGCTGTGATATCGCAACCTAGATTTTCACCGGCAGCTGATATCTGTCCATCCTGATACATGGTGTGGAATGGCAGCATCTCGGCGAATGGATCCATTTTCATAGCATCATGGCCTTCGGCAACTGTGCGTTTTGCAGCAGCGGCGTACTCATCAGGGGTCGAGCAACCCCCGAACCACGCATTCGCGTACATACGAATATCATCTCGCATTTTGCCACCGAGTAGATCATAGACGGGGCGCCCGGTTGCTTTACCTTTGATGTCCCAGAGGGCGATATCGATCCCACTAATAATTGTGGTTGGAAAGCCTCGGGAACCCATGTAGGTGTAGCGCCTGAAGAGCTTGTGCCAAAGTCGCTCGATATCGGCAGGATCTTCGCCAATAAGGGCTTCACGAACCGCTCGAACACCGGCACCGGTCAGTAGTGAACCGTTTCGAGGAGTACTTGATGACTCACCCCAACCAGTAATTCCTTCGTCTGTTTCTATTGTGACGAAAGTCCATTGCCATTCGCCATAAATATCGGATGGGCCGCCAAGATCAGGCACAACTACCCATGCTTCTACGTTTGTAATTTTCATAATTAACCTCCGGGTCGTTTTGATGAGATTGGAAACTGAACGGTGTGTCAGTCGTCGATGGCGGCATTGACCAGAACTTGTAATTCGCGTTTCAGTGGATATGTTCCGGACGGCATTAGTTGAGTCATAAATAGCGCTACTATTTCCTCCACAGGGTCTATCCAGTACTCGGTACTTGCCGCACCGCCCCAACTGTACTGTCCTTTTGAGCCTGTGATTTGGGTTTTATTTTGTCCGAGTGAAATTGCAAATCCTAGTCCCCATCCTTCGCCTTGTCGATAATCATCTTCTGGGGTTATGAAGGCGTGCTCAAATACAGATTTACTATCAGGGAGATGGTTCTGAGTCATGAGCTCGATTGTTTTGCGGCTGAGGTAACGGCGCCCCTCGAACGTGCCACTATTGGCAAGCATCTGGAGGAATCGATAGTAGTCGGTTGCAGTTGAAATGAGCCCCCCTCCGCCGGATTTAAGCGGAGTCGGTTTGCGATAGGAACTTGTAGCGGCGGCATCCTGTAGTTTGATTCCGGCTTCAGGACTTGGCACGTAGCAGGCCGCAAATCTTTCGATCTTGTCGTCCGAAATGTCGAACGCCGTGTCTATCATGCTGAGTGGCTGAAAGATTCTTTCAGATAAAAATTCCTCAAAACTCTTGCCCGTTAAAACCTGAACCAAATATCCGCACAAATCGGTCGCCAGTGAATAATGCCAAGCGGTCCCGGGCGAAAACAAAAGCGGCA
>CAJQSP010000082.1 GCA_905614375.1 uncultured Dehalococcoidales bacterium
TAATACGGAGGCGTGCACAGCGATGGCGCTTTTGGCGCCGCATAGATTTGATCTTCTCTAAGTTCTTAGACCTCGTTACGAGTAGGCAGCCAATTCGGTGCCGTGGGCCGTCCACATCTCATCAAACATCTCTCGTATCTCACCTAGCGACAGTACCGCCGAAGTAAGCGGATCAAGGGCGATGGCATGGAACGCTGCTTCCTTGTCACCGTCGAGAATCGCCTGTGTTGCCAACTGCTGTACCGCCTGATTAGATCGACTCAATGCAGCAAGTTGCCCCGGAAGTTCTCCAACTGCCATTGGGTGGAAGCCGAGCTTGTCTATGAGAATCGGAACTTCGACGCTACTCAAGTTGAGCAGATTATCGATAAGACCCTCGTTGGGCACGTTCCCGTTGATCACGGTGGGGCGATCCGATTCCATCGCCTCGATAATTCGGCATGCGTACTCTTCTGAGGGAGTAGCAGTAAGTTTCTTGTCCGAATTAATGTCTTCCAGAATCTTCGTTGCGTTACCGTCATCCCGAGTCTCATATTGCTGCAGATACTGTGGAATCTGGTCCAAATTGAAATCTTCAATCGTCTCTTCGTTCGTGCGGAAGTACGGTGTGTATTCCGACATGTGCCGAGTCGACTCTGTCACGAAATATCCGAACTGCTTCATCACTTCGAATCGCACAGTATCACGTGAGAATATCTCTGGGTTATTCATCGCTTCAATCAGTTGTGGATAGGCGTCCTGTCCATCGACTTCGAGTCGTAGGAACCATGCGAGGTGGTTGATCCCAGCAACCCAACCTTTCACGCGATCTGGCGATACACCCATGTAGTCGGCGAGATCGAGGGTGGTGCGCTGAACACTGTGGCAAAGACCAATCGTCGGCACTGAAGTGGCTTCAGCGATTGCCCAGCAAGCGATCGCCATCGGGTTTGTATAGTTGAGCAGCGTGGCATCGGGAGCAACGTCCTCGATGTCCTCGCAGATATCCATAAGAACAGGGGCGGTACGAAGCGCCTTGAAAACACCACCTGGTCCGACAGTGTCGCCGACCGACTGATCAACGCCGTACTTCAATGGAATTGCGATATCGCGTTCGTAGCTGTCGCCAACACGAATGGTCGTAAGAACGTAGTTGGAACCGTCGAGCGCCTCACGCCGATCTGAGGTGGTCTCTATCTTGATATTTGTTCCGGTATCGCGAACGAGCCTGTTAGCGTACTTGCTCATCAATGCGAGCCGTTCAGAATTGTTGTCCATCAACGAAACGGTCGAATCGGAAAGTTCAGGCATACACACGATGTCTTGTAGCAGGCGACGTGCGAACGTCGCGCTGCCCGCGCCGATAAGAGAAATCTTTGCCACTGTCTTTTGTTCCTTGTGTTATTACGAATGAAAATTTGTCAGTTCGGACTCCGACCACACGATTGGTGTGGGCATCAAACTAGGCTTCGGATGGCGCTATCGTTTCGATATTTCTGCGAAATCTTGTGTGTGCGTCGAGAAACTCATCCGGCATATCAGGGTAATTCGCCAAGAATCTGTCACGCCTTTCGAGTTCACCAACCCACGCTTCTGGATCTATATGAAACAACGCGTTGACGGCTGACTCAGATACATCACGGTGAAGCTCGGTACGGACTTCATTGGCTTCATCGTCGGATAATCCGAGCCACTGCTCGAAAGATAAGAAGTTTTCTGGAATTCGCCCCACGGCTGTCGCCTTAAAATCAGTGCTGGAGTTTCGAGAGCGGAGAACCCAAAGTATTTCGAGAATATTCCATCCGTACCCAGGCCAGATGAAATCGGACTTACGCTGTTGGTAGGCCTCTTCGAGACCCAGATTTTCCAGTTGATCCTCAAACGCCGACCAGCGTAGGAAGTAGTTCACGTGTGCGAAGGTTGGCACTTTGTCTCGAGATCGGTGAATGACATCCAACCAGTTTTCGATGTAGTCAGTTTCCGAAGGTCCGAAAAATGCCCCCATCGTCATAGGATCTGGGCCAAATTTGCCGTCTGCTCCATCGACAGCCGCAGTCTTTACAACTCCCAATACAAAACCGTCGTAAAGTCCGTCCACCGAATTATCGATAATACGAACAAGGGGTTCCCGGTATGGAAGCCGCCCCCCGAACAGGATCGCGCTAATCGGAACACCCGATTGGTGTTCGCATAGTGGATCGAGATTTGAAACGTTGTTTTCAACTGATCCTTGGTTGAATTTTTTCAACGGTGACGCGAATCGACTGTTCGGATGCGCCCAGGGGAAGTCCCCACTACGCTGCTGCGAGACTGGTCGGTCTTCGATCGCCTCGCCTTTGTAATCGATCCAATCGGCAAGATCGTCCGGAAACGGTTCACCATTCCCTTCGTACCAGATCCGCCGTGTATTGGTATTGAACCCGACATTGGTCCATATCGTCCCGCTTCCGGAGCTCACGGCCGACACCAGGTTCGGGGCCGTATCAAATCTGGTATCAATTGCAACTCCGAAACATCCGGCCTCAGGATTCATCGCGTACAACTGATCATCTTCACCGACATACATCCATGCGATGTCGTCCCCCAAAAAAGTAACTTCAAACCGATTGCTGAGTGATTCCGGAACTGCCATTGCAGCCGTGTTGGTTTTCCCCGACGCGCTTGGGTAGGCGGCTACCACGTACTCTGACTTATCCAGAAGTTTGTCGCGGACGCCGATGATCATCATTTGCTCGGCTAGCCACCTATTTTTCTGAGCATCTGCTGAGGCAAGCCGGAGCCCGTGTGCAATCTTGCCTAATAATGCATTGCCACCGTAAGCCGATCCGTGATGGACGATGAATCTGGTGTCGGGAAATGTCACGAACCAGCGATCGTCGGTCTCGTCGTTCGTTCTACTTAGAGTGTCGAGATTTCCAGTGATGTTGACAGCTCTGACAAATGCCTTGCCGATTTCGACATCATTAAGTGTGGCTAGACCACACGATTCTTTTTGCTTTTTGACTGAAGCATATATCAGATCCAAAGCGAACGATCCGGTCCGCGTCATTCGCAACATGTTCAGTGCCACGTAGCGGCTATCAGTCAACTCAATGCCCAGACCATACTTGCTCCCGATCGGATGCTCCGGGTGATTGCTCATCATGTAAGGGATTGCGTAAAGGGTTTTGTTTTCCGACGCACCTTGTGTGAGTGATCGGACTTTGTACCAAGCCTCATCGTGCTGTAGCCAGTTGTTTAGTCTGCCGCGTCCCTGAATCGAGTTTGTTGCGACAAAAGTTCGCTCTACAGTACGCGCCGTATCCGCCGGGTGAGATCTCGCCCAGTACGTGCCAGTTGGGGCGTTGTTTTGGTCGATGATTTCGACCAATTCGCCGGCATCGATCGATTCTCGAACAAGTCGTTGGTCGTGAAGTCTGATCTCATCTGGTGTTCCAGTGATCAATTCCACTCGTTCAGCGCTGGTCCATTGGGCCCATTCAAGAACAAAGTCGAGAACTTCAGGTGTTGTAGAGAGTTGCTGGAGAACCTCGGGATCTAGAATTTGATCCCGAGAATTTTGTTTCGTCATTGGGAATATTTCAGTACTGGAGCAGTGCGAAGTGCCGTTGAACACTCCACCGGGTCCAACGGTGCCGGCCACTGTCATCCGGCAAATCCCTCTATAGCGAATCGCTCGAGCGCGTCAGGATCCAGGTTGACTCCTAGTCCAGGTTTGTCAGGAATGTAGAGATGACCCTCGCGGATATCCAACGGTTCATCAATGAACTGGTTGTAGTCGCTTAAATCGTAACGACCCGTTTCCAGCTTGTAGAAGTTGGGTACAGTCATCATTACTTGCGCTCCGGCCATAACGTTGACGGGCCCGCTTGCATCGTGTGGTGAGATCGGAACATAGTATGACTCGGCGAGTGTGGCGATCTTCTTCAGTTCACTGATTCCACCTGTCCACGTGACGTCTGGCATGACGAAGTCCGCAAGTTCGTTCTCGAAAATATCAACGAACTCCCAGCGGGTGAAAAGGCGTTCTCCCACCGAGATCTTGGCGTTGATCTTCTCTCGAACCTGCCGGAGTGCATGGTTGCTTTCTACCGGAACGGGCTCTTCAAACCAAAAAATGTTCGATTCCTCTAGCCCTAAGCACAGATCGATCGCAGTAGGAACGTTGTACTTACCGTGAGCGTCGATAAGCAGCTCAGGACCTGGGCCCACTTCTTCTCGGATTGCGGCCGTGATCTCCCATGCTTCTTCCATCCCTTGCCGGCTCAACTGGCCATCAATATAGTGTGCGTTACCTTCGGGAATGTTGTGCATCATCGGGTCGAACTTGAACGCAGAGTAACCGGCATCCACTATTGCTCGGGCATCTTTTGCAGCCTGAATTGGATCGGTGGTGCTGGGAGGGTGGGTGTACAACGCAATTCGGTCCCGAACTGGTCCACCCATGAGCATGTAGATTGGCAGATTGAGTGCTTTGCCCTGAATGTCCCAAAGTGCAATGTCGATTGCACTTGCTGTTGCAGATACTGCCCCTCTCGTCCCCACATATGTCATAGTCCTGACGTTGTCGATCCAGATTCTTTCAATGTGAGCTGGATCCCTACCGATCAAAGTGCTACCGACCTCGCGGATCATGTGGGCGACCGAACGATTACCAACAACACCAGGATAGGTCGTCACCTCACCCCAGCCCGTAATTCCTTCATCGGTATCTACTTGGCAAAAGAGGAGTTCATTCTTGTTGTCTACTGAAGGTTCTTCCCCTGGTCTGATGCTCCACGGAACTTGTATGATCCACGGTCGGACGGCTGTAATTTTCAATTTCTGACTCCAGCTGTTTCATACGGTCTTAGAACCGGCACTAACCGCTTCCAATCCGTTAAGAGCGGTCACGGTATCATGAAATATACCGTAATAGATATAATCTATATCTAGTTGTGAAACCGGTTGACAAGGTAATTATGTTGTAATAATCTCACAATTCTTCAATTGCGTCATGTTCACACCATTAGAATGCAGTTGGAAATGATATATTCCACCATGTAGGTGGTACATCTTATAGATGGAGAAAATGTTTCATGCTAGTACGAGATAAAATGTTGCCTCGGGCATCGTCCACTATCGTGCTTGGGCTGCTTAGTGCACTCCTTGCAATGGTAATAGTCGGATGCGGGGGTGGCGGAGAGACCGTAACAGTCGTCGAGACTGTATTGGTCACAGAAAAAATAACAGAACAAGTGAAGGGCGACACCGTTGTCGAGACCGTAGTCGTCGAAGTTAAAGGGGACACGGTTACCACTAAGGGCGCTACGGTTATCGAGACCGTAATCGTCGAAGTCCCAGCGGCGCCGGTCGAACTGTCCGGGGAAGTCATCGTTGGTGAGGTTCGTATTCTCCCTCCTATTGGCTTGCCATCAAAGCAGGGTACTGGAACAGATTTCCACTACGTTGACTGGGGTGTCTACGAGTACATGATGCGAGCGAAGATGCACGTCGCCTCGGAAACACCTGATCCTGACACGGCCACGCACGGCATTGCCACCGCATGGGTGGCGGATGCTGCTGCTGGGACGGTCACGTTCACGATTCGCCCCGGCGTGATGTTCCACGACGGTTGGGGGGAACTTACCGCCCACGACGTGGCATTCAGCTTCAATGAAGGAAACAAAGAAGGCACAACCTTCTCTCGCACCCAAAAGGACCGAGTGGACTTTTGGGAAGCAACAGACAATACGACCGTTGTCGTGCATTACAAAGAGGGGCAGTTCGACCCGAATTTTGTCAAAGCACTCTGGGGTTCTGGCGGTGGTAACACGCCGATGATCAGCAAGAAGCTGGTCGAAGAGCTCGGTGATGATGCTATCAACAAGATGGTCGGCACTGGCCCGTATGAGGTCGTGCATTGGCGCAGCGATGACGAAGTAGTCCTCGAAGCGTTCTCTGACTACTGGCGCAAGGATGGTCAGCCACAGACCAAAACAGTGAAAGTGGTTGCGATCCCAGAGGAAGCCGTCAGAATCGCCGCGTTGAAGACCGGTGAGATCGACATGACGGCGATTTCCAGCAAGTTCCTTATTGATACTTTGGAATCCATTCCCGGTTCAACAGCCTATGCCGTGGGTGCGGCACAGAACCAGATCCTTTACTTCGGTGGAAACTACTGGACAAAGACCTGGCGAGAAGAGAACGAGGAAGTTTTCCCGAGACCCGGATTGAAGGCCGATGCGGAACATCCTTGGATCGGAGACCCTCGCGAGCCGGACACAATGGAATCAAGTAGGAAGTTCCGACGCGCTTTGAGCATCGCGATCGATCGCGATCTCATCAACGAGTCGATCCTAGCCGGCCTTGGGGCGCCCTCCAACGTGTATCTGGCTACTATGGGCGACGGGACGCCGTACTTCAAAGACGAGTGGCGGATACCGTATGATCCCGAACAGGCGAAAACCCTTTTGGCTGAAGCCGGGATCTCATCTGACACCGTGGTCAACATGTGGATTCCGCCTGATAACGTCGCTGTCGACCCAGAGGTCGGTCAGGGCATTGCCCAGATGTGGCGTGACATTGGCTTGAATGTGCAGATCGAAACGACCGCATATGCAGCGCGGCGACCTTCGCTCGTCTCCCGATCAATGGACATCCTGTGGATGCACCACTGGGGAGTTAATGGCACGCCAGATGGTGCGTTCCTTTGTTGCCACAAGCCATCCGGTGGGTTCAGCAAAGGCATGGAAGTGCCTGACGGCAATTATGGTTTGCCCGATATCCTCGGCACGTATTACGCGAACAGGACTGAAGAGGACTTCGTCAAACGAATCCAAAACAACGTCGCAATACATGACTTTATGAATGAGGAGACTTGGGTTGCCCCTGTGGTGAAAGCTCAGGCAAACTACGTCACAGGACCCGGAGTACAGGAATGGCGACCTTCGAGTTTCGCCTGGAAGGACTTCATCTCACCCGAGACGATCGTGATGAAGTAACTCGTATACGTAGTAGTTCGTAATCAAACCACGACCTCCGGCTGGCGCGCCTCCTCGGCTGGCCGGGGGCGTGGTTTGGTTATTTAGTTTGAATTTG